>PPDG01000474.1 GCA_002899795.1 Desulfobacteraceae bacterium
ACAACCCGCTTAGAACTGCCAGAATCCCCCGTTTCCTTGCAGAGGATAAACCGTCCAGTTTCCCTATAAACTCCTTAACATCACGCCTTTTGATTTCATCCAGGCGCTTGCTGCCCAGATGTTTCTCAACGTGCCGTTTGAATATAGATTCGTAGTTTAGAGTTGTTCCGTCTGACCACTGCCTAAGTAGGGATTTAAGCCACTGCTTGCCATATTTCTCTACTGTAGGACGCTTCTCTCTAAGCATCCCCATGTCACCCCTAGCAAGTCGAGACTCCACCTCTCTCTTCACGGCATTGGCAGCGCTTTTACTGCCAATCTTCTTACTCCGACGCTTGCCCTTGTGGTTTATGAATATCCACCACTCACCGGAGCCTTTCACCTTCTCCCTTATAATGACTGCCATCTAATTCACCTCCTCTCCACAAAGTCTATTACGAAGTGGTCCATTTTTCCTTTTTCATCTTTTCGGATCCTGGCGAGTCCTGCATCTTGCATTGCCCGCAGAATCATTTGTGTGAGCCCTCGAAGCGCTTGCGTTTCGCTTTTCAGTTCTCGGCTGGCACGCTCATAGTATTGACTGGCCACTTGCCAAGTGATAATCGCTCCAGTAGCTACACCCAAAATACCAAGAAGAAAGGTCAATACCACTCTAATCACCCCCTACCTTGTTTGGTTTTTCCCTATTAAGCTGCTCCGCAAATCAGTCCTCCAATGAGTGCAAAAAACATGGATGCAAAGTTGCCAAGTAGACCTGCAAATTCGGATCTTCTATTGCACTATTTCAAAGAGAAAATCATCGACATCATCGTCAGTGAAGATGCCCTTATCGTGCAAGTGCTTAATGAAAAGAGATAAGAGTTTTTGGGTTCTGTGGATTTGAAGTTCAATCTTTTGATCGTCCCCTTCTTGTACTAGAGTGCAGTAAACTCGCTTCTCTAACTCAAAAACCTGGTCCTTATATGTCTTTTCATAAAGAGTCTCTTCTTTCGTGGCCATCTAATTCACCTCCTTTCTTTCCTCAGTTTCTATAGCACGCTGCCTGTACCAATTTGCTGGCCTTGATAGTTTAAAAAGGCACAGTTGATTTAGACTTACTCCTTCCCGTTTTGCTTCCTCCAAAAGTTCGGCGTGTAGGGTTTTCGGTATTCTGACCGTTAGCTGTTTTCTCAAACTCTCACCTCCTTTACCATACAGAAGGTATTATATTAGCATACAAATACAGTGTCAATAACTACCGTCATTCTGTGCTGAAACCTGCCAGCCTACCGATCCAACGCCCAAACAGCCCGCAGAATCGACGATCTGGCACTGACTAGTACCTTGGGATACCCCAGAACTGCGCACCCTTAAACACCCCACTTCAATCCAGCCGATCCTCTCAGGCATCATGCCCGCCTGCACTCTGAAGCGTACGCCCGTCCGCTCAAACGCACACAATCACACCAGCACCCGAATTCTCGACCCCCCCCTAACCCCCCACGCGGCCTTGGACAGATTGCCGGAAGGAGGTCTTGTATACGCGACCCATTTTTTCAAAACCATTGCAGTGCAAGATGGGTAAGTAATGCTATTTGGCAGAAAACCATATCTTGTGCCGAGTCCTCAGAAGGTAAAAGTGTGAATTAAGGGATGTAATGCAAACTTTCGCAGTGACTGACCGAAGGTATAAATATCTCTCACCAAATTCACTTTGATCGTGTATGAGAAAATGCACTGGCGAGGAGAAAGCATTGTTAAGTCAATGGCTTGCCTTGCGTCACGTAACCAGCGTCACGCAGTGTGTGAGCCAACCCTATCCAATGCTTATCCTTTCCAACTGGCATTTTATCAAACCTCTTCAATAATGCGGCTTAGGTATTACGAAGCATACTCGCCTTTCCAGATATTGCCAATATTTCCATTATTACAGGCCTTCCCTGATCCTATCTCTCTATACGAGACCATACTTATCTTCTCAATTAAACAGAGGAATTATTCTATCTCGATAGCGTCAAAGGTTCCAATTTAGCTCCTGCTTCCACATTGGCATATTGTTTGCCTCATTTTTTGAACGTAAGCATCTTCCGTTAATGCTCAAGAGGTAAATACCCTCTGAGCTCGCATGTCACAGGATTCCCATAGATGCTCAAGCACAAAAAACCGAGAGTCAACCCCTATGGCCAAATTCTCAGGGAGGGTAAGATGTATGATAGTTTTATGGTTGTAACACTAATCGTATTCTTTCTATGTCTGCTATCATGGCTTTCCTAGGAGTCTATAGCTCTCCAATCAGGTTATTTAAACAGCGAAGAGATACTTCATTATGCTACCAATAGACACCAGTACGATCATTTTCTTGATATTTGTTGCACTTTTCCTAGTGTTTACGTCAGGAGGATAATCCCACCAAAGACCAGTTGGCATCTCTGAACAGGGGATTTTCCGATAATCCGTAGCGCTTGGAGAAAATTCCCGCCACCCACTAATGGGTTTTGTGAGGAAGTGAGCCGAAGTCCAATCTGAGAAAGGAGGGGGTGTTAAAGAGGGGTTGAAAGTCAAAGGCCAATTTCCTGCAAAATCATCCTGCAAACTTTAGAAGCAGAACAAAGGAGTCAAAGATGAAGAAAATCGTATTGCTATTGTTACTTGCTGTTTTCGTTTTAACGGCGGCCCCAGTTTTTGCTGCCAGTGAGAAACCAGAGAACCCAGAGGCAGTGTTTGTCTCCATAGACGTAGACAAGGATGGCAAAGTCACAAGACAGGAACTCTGTGCGCTTTTTGCCGACAAAGTCGTTTGTGAAGAGAAATTTATAGTTTATGACAAAAACGGTGATGGTTACGTAGTTAAGGAGGAGTTTGTTGAAGCACATAGATAATAGCAATGTAATCTCAGACCGATAAATTGCTGAGTTGCCTGTATCTTGCTATGGAGACAGGCACGGTGTTATTCACGCCCTTCTGTAAAACTATTCATCTTTCAAAGAACATGCGGAGCTTCGGCTCCGCTTTTTTGTTTCTCCATTCTTGCTCTAGGAGTGTGAATTACATACTTTAATCTACACTTTGCCTCTTGAAGTCCTGCTGCCATATCTAGGGCCAGGTTGAATTATTCATTTTCCCAAGAACCCCTGGCGGAGCTTCGGCTCTG
>PPDG01000575.1 GCA_002899795.1 Desulfobacteraceae bacterium
AGTGCTCCCCCGGCATGAAGTCAGGGACGTAGCCGTCTCCTTCCGCAATGACTTCCCCGTCCTCGTCGTGCAGGGATACAAAGCAGAGGTCAGAACACTTCGCGTTAACCTTCACCTTCTTTACTGTCATGATGACTCCTCCCAAAATTCAACCTTCTCGTTGCTGTCCATGCAGTCAACGACGTTCCTTACCACGGTCTTCAATTTCTGAAGATCGTAGTGCGTGTTGTATACGCCAACGAAGTAATCGCTGCCGTCCCGTTTCGCCTGCTCTATAGAGTCGGACTGACTCTGCCGACGAATAAAAAGCTTGCCAGATCTGGCCATTAATTTTCCTCCTGTAGTTCAATTGCGTGTTTGTAGGCCGACATGCGACCCTTTTGAAAGCCTTCCCTGTAGGACAGAGTGGCGACGATTGTTACTGCTACTAGGCCTATGGCCAGTTCAACCATACTTCAACCTCCTTCTCTTTTAGTTTCGCTTTCTTCCCAATCCGGAATGTGCCCACACACAGAGGTGGTGTTGCGTCCGTCGTACCAGCCCTCCTGATAGGCGTCTTCTAGCGTAGGCAGGGCTATCCTCTTTGTCTCGGCTTCCAGCTCTGCTATGCGAGCCTCTAGCCTAGATACCGTACCGTTGCATCTGGCGCAGTCTGAATGCGGGCACCCGAAAGGTTTCATTGTGTGTTCTCCAATAGTGCTTTAGATTCTTTTATTATCATTGTCGGTGACAAGGTGAGCCTACTGTAGCCGTGTGTTTCGTCTACTTCTGTGAGGTTCGATAGCCACTCCCGCAGCCGCACGTTCTCTGCCTCCAGCTCTGCTATGCGGTCTACAGCAGCCTGTAACGCCTCAGTATCGTTTCGGTATTCGTAGACGTTAAACATCACTTATCCTCCAGATGTGCAGCAAGTGTGTAAATAGTCCTGTAGACAAGCCCAAGCTGTCCCGGTTTATTCGCATCCACCACAGCCTGCGCCGCATCCCGCAGTCGCTTGTTCTCTGCCTCCAGCTCTGCTATGCGCTCGACCCACTCAGGCACGAACGGCTTCAGCACAGGCTTGTCTGGATCGTCTGGCATGAACTCTTCTTCTGGGCAATCCCAGCACCACAGATCACCCTCTTTTGTGACGCCCATCATGTCAGCGGGGTGGCTTCGATCCTCCCCGCAACAAATGCAGGCAAAATAAGGTATTGGCTTGCTCATTTTGTAATCAGCCATGCTCACGCTCCCACCGCTCTTCCATCTCGCGGTCCTTGCGGCAGTCGTACTCGTAGTCTGCCCGTTGATCCTCATAGTCCGGCCACTCAGCATCTTCCAACTCAGCCTCGCAGCAGTCGCTACCCATGTACTCGTTCTTGTCCACGAACTTGGCACCCCACGCTTCACCGGGGCCAATGCCACTGTCACACTCGACAGCATCGCAAGGCTCCCCGCATTCGGGGCAGACGTACTCCTTCCCTTTCTTCACCATTCCCATGTCTGGAACTCCTCTTGTTCATCCGCATCCATATCGAACTCGACCCAGCGGTATCCGCCCTTTCTGGCACGGACTATGATTGGTTTGATTTCCTTTGGCAGCCACGATACATCGCTCTTGGCCCAGATGCGGTATCCGTAGGCTGTCTTTTCATACACGTACGGCCTGTCGCATTCGTCCTCCATCATCTTGGCCAGATACTCTGGCAAATGGGCGGTGCTCACGACTACCGTATTGAATGTCTCATTCCATTTCATAATGAGTCTCCTTAAATTCACATTGTGAAGTTAGCTGATCTTCCTCGGAGCGTGGTGCTTGAAGAACGCCAACCGGTTCGTTGGAAATATCTGCCGGAGGTTGTCCGGTATCTTGTCGTCCACCTCGATCAGGTAGCAAATGAAGTTGCCGCTGATCAGGCGCTTGTTCGCCTCGGCTGCATTAAGCTCGTGCTTCAGGCTTCCCTGCTTGTCGTGTGGGTCATACTCCACCCCCACCAGCCTGCCGCCTTCCTTACCCCACACAGTTTCCTCGTGGGTAATCTTCACCCTGTCCCCGACCCTAAAGGATTCGAACTTGCACACCAGCTTGCCCAAGTGCTCCACCATCCGGTAGTCAGAGTCAGACGCCTCGAAATCATCCATCTCGTAGAAGTCGGTGTCCTGCTCGATGTCCTCATCGTCAGGCATCTTCCGCTTTACGCACCGGATCGTGAGACTCTCATCGTTGGGCAACCAGTACTCAACGCCTTCATAGGTAGCAACGTACTGGTACTGCTCACCGTTGCTCAGATCTTTCCATTCGCTAACTAAATTCACCATTCCACCCCCGTAAACTCAAAAGCATGCCAAACATACGGCCCATCAAAAAATGTGTCTATGAACTTGGCATGAACTATGTTGGAAGGAAGAGTATGGCCAGTCCCGTAAATGTGGATGTTCCTTTCCTCTTCCCTTTCCGCATGGATGTCGACCATCGCCCACATGTAAGGCCTGTCTTCAGGCTGCGCCACCTTCAGTATGGTCGAGCCAGCAGGAAGCTTCAGTGTCGTATTAAAGCCAATCTCGTACTTGAAAATCCTCATGTCCATCATTGATGATCCCCCACAGTCGCTATCATTTGAAATCCGTCACCATTGACGCGAACCTTCCGGACAAAGTCACGGGCGAAGATCTCCATGACCTCCCCCTTCTTGTAGGCCTTGACCGTTTCAGTCACTTCAACAGTAACCATGTAACCAACACGCTTCACCAGTTTCACCGGAACCAAGCCGGTGAACAAAGCATCGTAGTAAGTTCTCACGGCATCTCCCTCAGCCGGCCAGACTCCCGAGCAGCTTCCACCTGCAACGGCGGAACTTGATAGGGTGACGCATTCGTATCAATGGTCTTGTTGCCACACTCCGGACACTCGAACTCGTCCCCAGCGTAACCGTGCGATGTGCCAAACAGAACCAACACACCAGTCCTGCAACAAACCATCTCCTTCCTGCAATTAGTACAAACAATCATAATCAACCCTCCCAGCTTTCAATTACCCAGCGGCCAAACTTAGCAGGTTCGCCGCCACCATTTTCAATCCACTCTTCCATCCCCTCACGTTCCTCAGTCGTGAGCTTATCGTCTTCCTTGTTGATACCACCGTACTCCCAGCCCCAACTGTGATAGCAGTCGCCGGGAGGCTCATAAAACTCTACACCAATCCCAACCGGCTGGATGTAAGACCAAATCCAGTTGAAACGCTTCACTTCGTCAGTGTCAGCAGCTTTGCCGATACTGTAACCAGCGTAGACAGCATTCTCCTTGCGATCCTCGTCAGCCAAATCCCACGCCTCGTTCAAACGCTTGTTGATCTCCTCAATGACATTAACGTGGGAAGGGAACTTGAACTGAACTACTCCAAGTCCTTCAGTGTCAAAGTCATCCGACACACTGGCAGACACTATGTACAGACCATCGCGCCGAACTATTCGACCAGAAGCAATCTCCTTCTTACTGGCATACCAGCCGGTGTCGAAATCACCGTGAGTCTTGATCGCCTTCATCAATGCCTCGGTGTAGTTGGGGTACAAATCAGTCAGCCCACAGTGAGCGCCGTCACCACCCAACTTCTCAAACAACAGTTCTTCAGCCATCATAAGACCTCCGTTATTTCGTACTTGTCCAAAAACTCAGCAGACCAAGGCCGGCCTGCCGTGTGGCTGTGGAATCGGGTGTCGTACACAATGTGGTAACCCAACTCCTGCATGTCCGCATCAAAGTAGTAGATGCAGGTACCGTGGTGGATAAGCCTTCCGGCCTCGTCCACCACCCTCAGCCTCGCCCTGTACTTGGCTCCCTTGGGCGGTATCACGAGTCGTCCTCCTCCATCAGTTCGTCGATATCACGCTCTGCCTCGTCGTACCAGCACTCCCAGTCACCAGTACCCTTCAAGTCAACCTCCAACCCTCCAGCGTTGGAGTAGTCAGGCTTGATGTTATTCTCGAATTGAAACAGGTCGTACTCAGACAGCAGACGAAGGGTGAACTTCGCCTGCTCCACACCCTTCACTGGGTAGTACATGGGAGTCCCCGGCACCTGCGGTATCCACCAGACCCGCAAAGCTCCCTCCCAGTTCTCAACTTCCGGCATAAATAGATCCTCCTCAGTCAGTTCACTCTCCTCGAGATCGTCGCAGTCCTCACAGCACACGTAGGCCTCGAACAGCTCGAAGTCTTCCTGATTATGATTACCTTCAAGGGCCGCTTCAGTCAGCGGCCCCATCCTCTTGCAGACCAGCATCACCTTGCCCCCGCAGTAAGGGCAAGGCTTTACCTCCCTCACGGCAACACCTCCAGAGCAGTCAGCTTACTGATCCGATCCTCAATGCTGGCCATGTTCGCGGAGTACTCCGCCATCATCCGCTTCTTCTCACCTTGGAGACTCTCCAACATCTTCTCCCTGATGTCGAAGTCCGGCTCCTCAATCTCAACAGGCTGAACATGCAGGAATACCCAGTGTTCCGGCATGTACTTGCTGTAGTCCTTGCGCTCCTGCCTGAGCACCTCGTGGTACAGGTAGTAGCCCACCTCGTTGGTCGCGTCCTGAATCAAGTAGGTGGTGATCCAAACTTTCTTCGTCTTCTTCATAATGAACTCTCCTAACTTCACAATGTGAAGTTGCTGATTAATTGATTTTAACAACGTCCAACATCATCACTTCCAACTCCTCGTACAGGAAGAAGGGAGCACCCATCAACGAACCATCGTCGTAACACCATACGGTGCCAAACATCAGCATGTCGTAGGCCTCGTGACGAGGCATGTCCTTCATCTTGGCCAACGTCCTCGACCACTCGTTCAACCAATCCTGAGGCAAGGCACAGTCGTAGGCGTCAAGCCCATAACTGATAGCCATCTCATTCTTGTTGCTACCGCCAACCTTCGCCAACGGCTTCCTCTCAATATCTTCAAAGAATTTCAAAATATTACCTCCCAATCAAAAGTGACACAGAAGACGATGATCATAAAGATCACCGCCTCCAACCATTCCTGAAAACTCACAGAACAATCGTGTAGCGAGGAGTGAACAGATTCATCTGCTTACTCCCCCGGTCAAGGTGCTGCATGATGCCGTAGATGTCATGGAAGAAATTCCCATCGTCCGCAGCCAGCCACCGCTCAAGATCAATGGGATTGAGCTGATTGGCCAACTCAATGTCCATCATCAGAGCCAGCTTGTCAGTGACAGCCGACACAGCCGCCTCCTTCAACGCACGATCAGCAATCTGACCAATCAACAACGTACCTTCACTATCCGCCATACTCATATCTCCTCAGCTTCCCAGAAGCCATAGTCACTACCATCGCCCATACGGGCACCAAAATAGAAGCCGACCGGTGCCTCTTGATCGAGAACATCGAACAACTCCGCCAAATAATCAGAACACTCCTCAGAATCCCAGTCCTCAGGGTGATCCTTCATCAGAATATACTTCCCCCTGTTGAGCTGCTGCAACACGTACAGAAACTCCGGAATCAAATCCTCCGGCCTCATCGTGTCGTGAGACACACTCACGTTCCTCCACCGGAGAGTGGAAGACTTCCACTGGGGATAGCGGGTGGGGTCCGAGTAAAACCGGTCATGGTCAGTGAGCTGAATATGACTGACCCTGTTCAGAAGAATGTCACGCAACTCGTGCGCTTCCTTCTCACTTTCAACATACAGGTAGGTCCAGACAGCACCAGTCCAAATGCCTACACAGTGACCGTGGTCGCAGTCCTTATCGACCAGCGCCCCCTTCACTACTCCGAAATGATTGCTACCCATCACAGTACTCCAAAGTGTATGGCCAGAAAAATAGACAGGCCAGTGAATGCAAAAGAGAACAGGAAAAGGACCAGACAGCCCTTCGCCTTCTCACCAACAGAAACATCATCATGCCTACGCATCGGAGTCCTCCTCCCACTGCTTGTCCAATGAATTCTGCAGATCTTCCATGTGCTGGAAATCAAGCGCAGCCTCAAAATTGGTGAAATCCAACTCGGGCTTAGACTCCGACTCCTCCCACTTGCAGCCGAACACGCCGGGGAAAAACTCCCGACTGAAGTCGTGACTCTCCTGCTTCACCCAGATCCTGCCAGTGGAGCTGGTGTGCTGCGGAGGGCGACCTACACCCTGTTCAACCACCCACACCTCTCCGTCAGTGGTTGAAAGCTCGTCCCCTTCTTTGACGACAGACCCGTCGCCCCTAACCAATACCATTTTCATAATATCTTCTCCTTAAATTCACAATGTGAAGTTAGCCGTAAACACAGTGAGGATGACCATCCTCATGAGCCTCAGCGATTAAGTCCCGACGATAGCTGCCACCGTCAGCCACAAACTCCTCGTACTCCTCCCACTCCAACCGTCCAACCGTCCGGTAACTGAAAGCTACCTCGCAGTCGTCGTCAGTGTCGTGACGGTACTCCCACCTCGCTGCTGCGTATCCGTTAGGCAGGGCAGTGACACCACCGTCAGGCACGTGGTCACACCGGTAGTACACACCCCACGACCGGTACTGCTTGCTTGGGTTCAGTGAGAGACCCACAAGCCGCATCCAATATTGGATGCGGCTTAAGCGGTACCTCGCCCGACTGAACCGCCGGAAAAACCTGTCCGACCTGAACAAACAAACACTACCCAACAGAATGGTCAGGCCACCACCACTCCAAGCAAACGCCAAACTCACAGGGGCAGAAGGCGCAGCCTGCGGCAGCTTCAATATCACCCACCCAAAACCATCGTGCCGCTTAGATTCCACTAACTTTGTCTTCTTCATTTTCGTTCCCTTCATCACAAATTCTCCAATAAATCACGTATCTTCAGTTCACTCTCAAGAGCCTGAATCCACTCAGGCTTGTAAATCTGAGTCCAACCCACCTTTTCAATAAGATCCTCAGTGGCCATACTCGACAGACTGGAGCGCAGATCAACGTCCACGTGATACAGGCGCTCCTGATACATCCCCGGCGTCTCGATCCGGTACTCAGTACACCCATACGCATTGCGCAGCGAGATAAACGTCTCACCATCAATGTCATCTACATACTCCACACCAGCAGAGCCGCCGTCCTCATTACTGAACTCAACCCGAAAACGCTTCGGACCATCACGGTCAGTGAACTTCATGACTCCATCATGCCGAATAGTACTCACAGGAACACCTCCTGCTGGTCTCTGATCTTCTCCTCGCGGAGCACTCCACGGGCATGACCACACGCCTCCTCCCACTCAGTAAAGTGGTCGACGGAAAAGTAGTCCCCTTCACCATACGGCGAGGTGTAGTCAAAGGTGGCACACACCACAGCAGGGGCGAGCTGACGGATGAGGGCAATGCCTACACCGCCGTCACTGTCACTGCCAGATATGTGCAAGGTCTTGGTTGCTTGGATTTTCATATGTCCTCCTTCGGACGTGCGGGTGGGCAAAGTTAAACCTTGCCCACCCTAACTTCACAATGTGAATTTAAGCTGGCTTACCAGAAACACTTCACCCCATGCAGGGTGGCTTCTTCCGCTTCCCAATCAATGTGCTTGCGAGGGTGACCCCTTTGCGTGGGGCGCTCTGATTTCATCGCCTTCTTTACTTTAGTTTGGGCCGCTACATAGCGGCGCTTTTCGCGGCCATGGCGGACGATGGGTGCCAGTGCCTCTGTAAAGGCCTTGGCCAGTTCGGTTGATGGTGGGTTGTTTCTTTTTGCGTTGCTCATAGTAATGCCCTCCAAGGGCTGTTGGTTGGGGGTGGCCGAGGTGTAGCTTCGGTCACCCAATAACGCCATAACGGCGCATAATGGAGCGTAATCCGGATTAAGTCGAATAACGCTGTTAAACAGGCCCATTTTGGGCCGGTTTTACGGGTGCATAGTGGCTGTAACAAATAAAAAATAAGGACTTTTTAATCGTTATGGCCAGTAAGCATTAATAAAAAACGTCAGTGGACACTAACGTCGTGTCCCACCCTGTTTGACTAAACGCGCCATTTTTGGGTGGTACCAAGTACAGGCAATCTGAACTGCGATTGCCTGTACAAGGCATAATGAATAAAGCTCTCGGCAGGTAGCTCGAAAGTGCCGCTGTGACTGGCCTTGAAAGCTTTATTCATTATGCCGGCGTAGAAGAGGGTTTTTAAAAGCGAGTACCCCACACCGGATTGGGTGTTTTGCTTTAAATTAAGCTTGGTACTCTGTACTTATTTTGCTCCTCCAGTTCTTTTTTATCATTTTCTGAGTACCTTATTTATATATATATTATGATTAATGAATAAAATAATAATAAATATAAGTAAAACAGGACAAAATCGAACAAAAAGTGATCAAAAAAGTGGGCACACCCCTTCCCTGTTAGCCTACCGGCCAGCCCCTTCCTTGTTATGTTCCACGTGGAACATTCAAAATTTAAAGGAATCTCCCAGCCCAAAAAATTATAGGAAACATCCCAGCGCTACCACCAGAAAACAACCCAGCAAAACACCCCTGCCAACATTCCGAATATCCATAACTCACGCTCCTGCGGATTTTTCACCGCCTAAAAAACCGGGAAATTCTCCAGATCCAACAGAATCTGGGAATTTTTCGCCCGAATAACAGAAGAAGGAAAGAACCAGAAAAGCCCTCTCCTAACTTCACATTGTGAAGTTACCCTGCCCCGACCCACTGGCCAGAGAGTAACTTCACAATGTGAATTTAAGAAATAAAAAAGGCCTACCGGACTTGCGTCCGGTAGGCCTGTGGCCAGCCGTCTCCTAGGCTGATTTTTTGGTGGATTTTTTGGCGGCTTTCCGTTGCTGATTCGCATCAAAGGCCTCTTGGAAAGCTTTTTGAAGATCCGGGTCGCCAGCCATTTCAGGAAAGGCCTTTAAGGCCTGCATTACAGCGGCCTTTGCGAAAGACCTGTCACCGTCAATCTGCTCCAACAGTGTAGCTCCGCTCTCCGGCGTGGGTATATTCGCACCCTGCGCGCTACCCTTTGCGGCCTTGCCAGCCGCTGTAATCTGCTTTTTATCTTTTGCAGTTTTAGGTGGGAAGACAACCACTTTATAAGATTCACCCGCCAATACTTTTGACATAGTTAGACGGGATTGACCAAACGCTAAACCAGTCTTGTCGGCACACCATTTTTTCGCGCTGTGGTTTGCTTTCCATACTTGGTCATAGGCTGGCCATACTAGGCGCAGATCTTCCCACGAGCACATCTCGTGATCATCGTCTGCCGCTAAGTATTCCTCAACACACTGCAAAGAGGCCGCTGTGAACCACTCTAACTGCGCGGTACCAAACGTTGCGCGAAACTGATCCATAGCCTTAGAACTGCCGTTGTAATGGATTGTAAAGCTTTCCCAGATGGCGGCGCGCGTCTGTTCGGCGCGCGCTATATCTGTGGCCTGGGTCTTGACAGCCGCTGTAAAATCTGCGCCATTGTTGATGGTGCGGGTGCGGCCTTGCAAATCAGTAAAAGTCAACATAATAATAATCCTCGTGAATAAATTCACATTGTGAAGTTAGGGCCAAAATTGGCCAACAGACGGGCACAAGACCACCCATCCAACTACCATCATACAGTACCCAGTCCCAGGTGTCTAATGATATTTAGTTATAATGATAGGCCCCCCCCCATAACTTTTTGGCATAACGGCCACCGCAGGTGCGAAGCACCCCCCTATCGCACCTCCAGAAAATTTTGAAAACAAAGGGACACCGTCCCACGCCAAGACACCCCCAATAAATCCCACCAAGACACCCCCAATAAAACCCAACACCGACAAAAAGTTCTATCAGCTAACCGATTGACGCGCGCACACTCCGTGGGGGAAAGTACATGCGTGTGGTGTCAGGTCGCTCCCTGTTTGGTCGTGGTTGTGCCTGCTTCCACGGTGAATAAAGCGGCTTGATGCCGCACCCTTAAAGCGGGAACAGACGTTCCCACTAAAAAATGAGCAGGAGTAGAACATGGCTATAAACGATCTTCATCAGGAATACCCCAACCGCAACCTCGGACTGCGCTCGTGCGCGAAGCAGTGCTACGAGTTCGGCCAAACCATTGCACGGGAGCCTTCAGCGGCCCACAGCAACGGTCTCGACGAGCATGCGATTGGTCGCCAGCGTCAGTACATCGCCAAGGCTGGCGACGTGATTGAGCGCCTGAACGCACGGCCCATTCCGGATCGTCCGGCGTCTCACCCCACCGACATGCCCATCAACTTCACTGTGCCTTACATCTACTTCACCGAGAACATCAACGGTGAAGAGGTACCGATGAATGAGGCGACTCAGGAACTTGCCGAGAACTGGCTGACCCTGTCTGTCGAGTTGGCCAAGTCTCAGTCTGCTGGCATTGCTGGCTCTCTGGTAGAGTTCGATTACCAGCGCGCGGTGAACAACCTTGCGGTGATTGAGCAGTTGGTTGACGAGATCGAAGCTCGCCCTATAGTGGACTTGCCCGAGACAGCGCTCCCCGGCAGCACCCACGGCCAGCGCACTGGTGGCAAGGTCGGCGCGAAGAAGTAGGCTACAGAAAGAGGGCGGCGATAGTTAAACCATCGCCGCCCAGTTTCTCTGGATTCACTAGGTACCGTCGATGAAGCAGTACATGGCCTATCTCAGGTTGCTCGTTCCGTATCTCAAGAAGATTCCGATAGTGGGGACGGCTGTTCCCACTATCTGGTTCTTGGGGGTGGCGTTAAATGAGACGCTGAAAGAAAGTGCGGCTCGGGATGAGTTTGCTTGGCGCGACGGATTGCTTGCGGCGGCGGACCAGTTGGTTCTGATGCTTCAGTGGCTTGTTGGGTAGGCGGTCGAGGTTTAACTTCGACCGCCTAAACTCAAAAACCGCTTAACTTCCCCACGCAGTAACCCACCGACCACAGCACTACCAACACAGTGGCCCGAGTGAGTAGCTGCTCCATTTGTTCCTTCCTGTTCAAGTGAGTGTGTATCAACATTTCGTCCTCCTAAAACCGACATGATGCCTGCCGGAATTAGAATAGGCACTCTAATCCCCATCAAAAGGGGAGCCTGTGTGAAACCATTTTATTTTGCTGCCGGCGGAGACCGAGACACGGTTGAACCCGTGGTCCCTGAGGCTGTTTGAAAGCTCCGTAGTGGCATTTTCACACTGTGACATTTTCACGGGGATGCAGTGGGCCTCGTCGGGTTTCACCTGTCGCACGACGATGGATTTCCACCCGCACTTTCCCCTGACCAGCCACACCGCCTTTCCTGTTTCTCCATCCTTGAGTAAAAATTCCCAGTCGGGATAATTCACCCAAGCATCTTCCTTATCACTATCGCGACAGTGATCCCGGCCATCACAGGCCACCACATCACCAGCCACGCAGACACAACCAGTTCGTGCCGGAGTTCCCGGCCCTCCAGCTTTTCGTGCTTGATCAGGACTTTCGCCCAGTACAGGTAGCATACGACAGTGACGATCGCGTAAGCGATCATCACGCTCCTGTCCTTGGTGATTCTTCGTGTAGTGATTCCAGCCAATCGTCGTAGCCCAGTGTCAGCCATTGACCGGAGGCCCAGTAGGCTGCTTCCAGTTGTGCTTCCACGTGCTTCAATTTTTGGATGAGCGCGTCTCTACTGTCGGCCCCCAGCATAGCTTGCGTGTGTGGATATTTGTACTTCATGGTAAACCTCCGATTGCAAAATAATTTGCTGCCCCTGAGGAGGTTTACCCTTTTCTTGTGATACCCCTGACGTGCCGGATGGACTCTAGGCGGTCCTTAACCTGACAGATGTCCAGATCGATCTCTGCATCCATTTCTGCGTAGTGCGCTTGCTTAATCCCCTTCAGTCGTTTTAGTTGTGCCTGCGTAATTTTGAAAGCTTGATCGGCGAGTTTCCTTCCCGCCAACATCATCAAGTTGTCCACCCAGTTTATCCCCATGCGTTCGTGGTAGAAGTGCTACCAGTTCCCCCCATGTGAAAGCCTTGTGATGCCTGTTTCACTAGTCCTCCCTCCGGAGAGTAGGTAAAGTGTTTTATTTGCTGTTCTGCTTTTTCGAGGACAGTCTGTCTGCCCTTCAGATTGCCGAGCTTGGTTTCGATTGACCCTTTCACGGATGAGAGGTGCCCCTCGAAGACGTTCGGCTGATTGTTATCTACGGTGAATTTACCCAGCATTTTTTCTACTTTCTGCAAATGTCTGGAGACTTCGTTTATCTGGTTCTTGCCCTGAGAGACGGCGTCTCTGAGGGCCGTGGTAATTTCCTCGACGCAGTCGGTGTTTTCGCTCTTGCGCCCCTGCAGCACCATCTGCAAACACTGCTGGAAAGCGCCTAAAATTTCCGAGGTCGCCATGTCGTCTGTGGACGGCTGGCCGGAGTTGTCCTCCCCTGTCCGATCCCAGTGCGCTCTCTTGTCGTCGTCTTTCAGGATGGCATAGGCCCACTGCAGCTCGGTAAACTCGTTCTGGTCTCCGCCCTTGTCGGGGTGTACCGATTGGGCCAGCGTTTTGTACGCCGCCTTGATCTCGCTTTTGTCAGCGCCGGGATCGACGCCTAAAATTTCGTATGGGTTACGCTTCACTTGGTGAGTTCCTTAAGCTTTATCTCGACCTCTTCAAGGATGCCGATCAGGAAGCAGAGTTCGTTCTCTCTCGTCGGGTTGGTGAAGTCCGGAATCTTCCAAGTTCGGTTATCGTAGGGTGCCCCATTATTTTTCTGCGATATATTCCACGCCTTGTTCAGGGAGGAGTTGACCGCTTTAATCACGTTGGGGTCAGAGCAGTGGTGCTGCTTGGAGATCGAGGTGATGGAGTTGCCTTTTCGCAGGCATCGCATCATGGATAGGTTTCTGGTAAGTTTTTTCAGTTCGCCGCTCTCGCCTTTTCTCTTTACGATGCAGGCTGCTGCAGCTCTGGAGGTTTTGTGCCTGTGTCCGAGAACGTTACATTCCCAGTATTGTATTTTTATCCAATCCTCTGCGAGGGTCGGCTCCAAATCCGTTGACACATTTTGTCCCCTGTTGAATCCCTCTGGTCTGACCTCAGTGAGCGTCCACATTTTGTACATGGTTACCCACTGGGGTCAGGATAATTGCGAAAGCTAGCTTTCGCAATTAACTTTTCTTCTTTCTCTTTGCTTTTTGTTTCTTCGGAGCAGCCTTTTGCTTCGGAGCAGCTTTCGCCTTGGCGCGAGCCTTCTCAGCGTGTACCTTGGCGCGAGCCTTCATGGCTGCAGCCTTTTCCTTGGTCTTTTCACGAGTCGCTTTGAGGTTGTCGCGAGCCGCCGCCAGTCGTCCACGGGCCTTCTCGACATTCAGTTTGGCTGCTTCTACCCGAGCTTGGGCGTTTTCTACCGGTGTCTTCTTTGACATAAGTCAATTCCTATATTTTGAGTAAGAGTCTTGACTGGGGGATAAGTCAAGAACCCCAGCAGCTCGCATCATACTATTGTGAAACCAGATTGCAATTATTTTGCTCAATTTTCTGGGCAATTGTGTAAAATGCTCCCCATGGGCGAAAGACGACACGCTAAGAAAATAATCCTAGTTCGCAGAGGCAACGAAACCACCCGCAAGATCGAAGTGTTCCCCGGCGACATGTTCCCCGGCAAGACCTTCGTCAATATGCTGGGAGACCCCGCCCCTCTTGAGCGCGCAGGACTATACCGGCTCCGCATCGACGGAAAGTGGTTCCCTGCCCGACAGAAAATGCTCTACGAAAAAGACGAGCTAAACCGAATTTTGACTCAGTTCATAGGAGAGTGAGATGGGATATTTTGCTGCATACCGCAGGCAAGTTAAGGCCTTCTACGTCACTATGTGGCGCAACCTGTTCGCCCCCAAAAGAAATCTCGACGGCAACCTCCAGAGCTTCATCCTCAAGCCGGGGTTCTTCTGGGAGTTTCTGGACATGCACCGCTGGTTCTTTCTGGCGGTAGCTCGGCTCCCTATGCTGCTGCTGCAGTTGGCCTTCGGGTACCTTGCGCTGGTGGTCGTGATGCTGCTGGTATTCATCGCCCCGGTCGTCATTATTTTGGCCTTCCCGATATTCACATTCAAAAGGTACCGCCGGATCAAGCGTGAGGGCCAGCAGCTATGAGCTTGGACGAGTTCGACGTAAAGAACGCCCCTGAGATTGAGCCGTCCAAGCTCGATCAGGAGTTCGAGCGGTTTTACCACAACACCATGCCGCACCTGACTTCCCAGCAGGCGCAGATGCTGATGGCTCGGATAGGGACGCTGGAGCTGCTGGACCTTTCTGAGTCGGAAGTTGTGTACGGTGCGAACTTTGACATGACGGTTGAGGTTGAGGGGTTGATTCAGTCTGTGCGCGCCATGCGGTCGACTGTGATGACGCCGGGGGGAACGGTGCGTAACGATGTCACCCCGAGGGAGATGAAGGAGGTTGTGACGGCGACCTCCACCCTGATGACCTTGCTGATGAAGTCCCACGAGAAGTTGATGAGTTTCGATCGGCAGCGCCGTTTGGAGCAGACGACCATTGAGGTTTTGCAGCGATTGTCTGACGGCAACCTCAGGGATAAATCTGGCGAAGAAATTGTAGCCGAATTTGTAACTTTGATGGAACAAGGTTTGGACGAGTAGGATATACTTCAGTCAAATTATTCCTCATAAACGGGGCAGAAATGAAACCCTTCCGTGTAGGGAATTCCAAAAATATAAAGGTAACAGTCACCGATAAAGTCACCAAATCTGCCGTCGACATTACCGGGGACAAGTTCTACTTTACTATCAAAGATGCCGCCAGCGAGGATGATTCGCAGGCGGCAGTTCAAGTATCTGTTGTAGCTTCCGGCACCGAGGCGCAAAACGGAATAGTCGTTATCAAAGTTGCAGCGTCGGATACCTTAGCGGTTGAAGTAGGGCAGTACGAATACGATATAGTTTGGCTAAAGCTGACCTCCGCTCCCGGCGAGAGGGAGACCATCGAACAAGGTGCCGTCGATTTTCAAAGGGCGGTAACGCATGCACAGACGTAGTTCATTCCCATATTATCTCGCGCTCGCCGCGATTGTACTATTCACCACCGGACTCTCTACCGTGACGCGCGGTACGGTTTACGGACCCTACAACGATGTTGAAATAGTGGAGGTTAAGGATGGAGACACTGTCGCCGTCAAGGTCGAAGTTTGGCCCAACACTTTTATTGCTACTGATGTTCGCATCCGAGGCATCGATACGCCCGAGACTCGCAACGGCGTTAAGTCAGGACAGCGCATACCTGAGTGCGAGATAGAGCTGGGTAAAGAGGCGAAGAAATACGCCCAGTATCTCATGCTGAAGGCCAAGAAAATTACGCTTTTCAATGTGGACCCGTCGAAGACGAAATACGCTGGGCGGATCTCTGGGAATTTACTTATAGATGGTCATACTTTTTCAGACGCGATGGTAGAGTCTGGCCATGCTGTAGAATACAGCGGTGGGAAGAGACTGATCTGGCCTTGCTAAGATGAGCTGGATCAGTGACGTACATTTTACGGATGTAGACGGATCTCTTGGGGACTTCCTTCTTGAGAAGGATTTGATGTTCCAAGACAAAGATCTTCGTCTGTGGGTAACGCCGAAGGGGTTTGTGAGTGATCTGTCCAGTTTTCCTTGGTTCGTCCGGATGTTCACGCCTGTCACCGTCCTTTCCAAATCTCCTTGGCTACACGACTATCTTTATCGCACCCAGCCCGAGGGCGTTACTCGAAAAATGGCGGACATACTTTATCGGGATGGTGCGGTTGCTGAGGGGATGGCCAAGTCTCAGGCCAACCGCCTTTACGCCGGCCTCCGAATTGGAGGTTGGTTAACGTGGCGCAGTCATCGTTCAAGGTTGGCGTCGAAATAGCAAACCTCCTTGGAAAAACTATGCCGAATAAAGGTGCTAGAAAAGATAATATGTGTACAGCAGAAGACATCAGACAAATTAATCAACATACTGATGTCGTAGGGGATGCTTTGCACAATGACCACGAAGGGACTGTCGAGCGGATACTTCGTCTCGAACAAAAGTTCGAAGGTCAGGTAGATGATATCAGGCAGGACTTTAAAGACGACCTGAGGCTGGTATTCGAACACCTGACCGACATCAGGGCTACCTTGGGGGCAGGTCTGGTCAAGACGGGCGGAATCATCTGCACCCTGATCCTGACCGTCTTCGGATTCCTGTTTAATTTTCTGTGGGAGGAAGAAAAGGCCCACGACCAGAGGCTGATGACCAACGCCGCTGTAATTTCCACCACCGTAGCCAAGCAAGAAAATATTTCCGACGACGTTGCCGAGATAGCGGAGATGATCCGCCAAGAGATCGACAGGCAGCGGAAGGAGAACGGCATGGAGTTGGATCGCCACCTGAAGTACGAGCACAGGGATAAAGATTAATGTTTGATCCCTACCAGCTTTGCGAGTATGTGATAGAGCCTGCTCTGAAAGACATCAACATGTACTCGAAGGGGGCTGAGCAGCTTTTGCTTGGCACTGCCTGTGTGGAGTCGAGGCTGGGGACTTACATCAAACAAATCCGTGGTCCGGCCATGGGGATTTTTCAGATTGAGCCAAACACTCACACGGACCTCTGGAAGAACTACATTGCCTACCGTTCCGACCTGAAGCTCCGCCTGACCAACATGGTCCCTAAAAGTCAGTGGCGCACAGACCAGCGTCGTCCCCACCACTTCGCGCTGATCAACTCCTTGTCGTACTCTACCGCCATGGCGCGCCTCGTGTACCGCCGCCACCCAGACGCCATGCCTCAGGAGGACGACTGGGAGGGCATGGCCGCATTCTGGAAGAAGGCTTACAATACCTATCTCGGAGCTGGCACCGAAGAGAAATTCATGAAGTCGCTAGAAGTTTGTGGAGTTAGGTAATGGCCGCTCCCAGCTATGGAGAAGACCTGACCGACATAGATCTTGCTGAGTCGGGCAGTACAGGGACAGCCATCAACTACTCAGGCGGTGGTGGTGGCGCTCCTGCTTTCGGCGCTGACTTGGGTATGCAGGGTGCCGGTTGTTGGGACAGGCAGGTTTCCAGCCACGAGAGAGCCATCGTATTTAACCAGACTCCCGGTGCCGGGGTTGTCGCTGCCGGGGTACACATCTTCCAGTGGGGCTTTGTGGCCACGCAGGGAATTACCGACTCTTTGGCAAACCGGGGTGCCTACGTTGTGGTCGGCACTGGAACTGGCGCGACGGTGCAGTTCCATGTCGAGGGTAATAACACCTACGGAGCATTGGGTCGCGTAGGAAAATGCTACCCTGTCAGATACAACACCACCGCCAATACCGGCAGCGTCCCGTACCGTACTGTGAATGGATCGCCGGGAGCCACCCCAACTTATTTCGGTTTCGGTATGAACACCACCGCAGCGGCCAAGGGTTCTAACTTGGGTACGGATGCGGTGAGGTATGGAACTGGCGCGTACCTCACTGCCGGGGACTCGGGCGACCCTGCTACCTTCGCAGGGTTCGCCACTCAGAACGACTCTGTCAACAACCGCTGGGGAATCCTGACAGATGTAGGCGGTTCGTTTGAGCTGCAAGGCGCTTTTGTTATAGGCCAGACCAGCAGCAAGGTAGCTACTCTGGCCTACTTCGACGACTCTGATGTCAGTATCCTGATCGTTGACACCCCTCACACTGAGACAGACTTTACCCACATACAGGTGGATCACGCTTCCACTGAGCTGTACTGGAGCAACGTAAACCTTACCGCTCTGGGCACCAACAACAAGGGCACGTTCACAGTCTCTTCGGCCAATCCGACCGTAGAGATAACAGGTGGGACTTGGACGGGAATGGGCTTCCTGACGTTCAGGTCTAACAGCGTACTTACCGGCACCGTGTTCCGGTTGTGCCAGAGGATTTTTGTAAACTCGGCCAGTTTTGTTGACTGCACTTTTGACCGGATGGCTTTAGCCACCATAGCTACAGATTTGTCGGACTTCAATAACTGTCACTTCATAAGCGACGGAACTGGCCCAGCTATTTCCCTTGGAGTCATTGCGTCAAACACTTCCATGACTTGGAACTGCCAGAATACGGGATACGCCTCGACTGACGGTTCCACGGGTAACGAGACAATAACCGTTAACGTAAGTAGCGGGATAACTTTAACCATAAATGTAGGGGCTGGAGGAGACACCCCTACGATATGGAACGCTGGAACTGGCACCGTAACGGTAGTCAATTCCAAGACTCTAACCTTGACTGACATTCCAACAGGGGTGCAAGTCACCATCGTTAACAGTTCTACAAGAACAGAATTGCAGAACTCGACATCGACTGGTGCAGACATTACCTACGGGCATTCAGGAGGAGAGACAGTAGATATTTTGCTGATGGCTAACGAGTATGATCCGAACGCTTCAGATGTCTACGATCTTACACTTCCCAATGCAGACAGCTCCATTAAATTCAGCATGACCGACGACATTAATTACGACAACCCTTAAACCAATAGAGTAGGTATACGACAATGGCAAAACTTACAGATCCCGATAGCTATTCTATAGCTGTCAACGCTACAGCAACCACCGAGGAGGTAGAAGTTCAGACCGGCGCTAAAACCGTCGAGCTTCGAGTCGCGGGAAACCTCGACGACACCGCCCCCGGTAAGACTTCTGGAGCTACCGCAAAATCAGCGTACTCATTCCTCAAGGAAGAGTGGCTGACCAACTCCATCCTGCGTAGATTCAAATTCCCCATCAAGATGATTTTTGAGGGGTCTTTCATTTGGGTTAACGGCTGGGCACCAGCAAACCAGCAGACCCGCGACCTGTTCAGGGACGCCGGATTCGAGGAGCAGGTATCTGGCAACGTCAACGCCTGTATGATTTCACTGGGTGCTATCGACGCCCCCGGTTCTGACCTTGCGTACTACACTCAGGCTCCCGGCTTTACTGCCGCAGTTACTGCCTATGACAAGACTGGTGAGATCAACGAGAACATCGACATCACCGGCAAGACTACTTACCAGAAGTCGTTCTTGCGAGAGCAGGGCAAGCTGTACGCCGAATACGCTCTGCTGGACGAACAGGGTCTGTCGGTAATTGGTTTCCAAGCTTACTCGTTCCCGCTTACAAACGGCAACGATGCGAAGGTAACTGAGACTGACGGAAACATCGATACTATCACCCCTTACACCAATATGGAGATCAACTTCATACAGGGTACTGGGTTTACCACAGCAGCCGCTCAGGCTTACTCGCAGTATGAGGTTGTTCAGGACGGAGCAGGCCGCTGGGCGATCTGTACCACAGCCGGTACGCTGGATGCAGCAGGCGCACTGGACTACACCAACAACGGCGGCACCGGTACTTTCGAAGCCTACTTCGGCGAGGAACTGATCGGCTCCACCTACTACGCATTCAACCGCGAAGTAGATGCTGGCGGCGGTACTGATACTGAAGCGCACGAGTTCCTGATGCGCCAGTTGCGTCAAACAGGTGACATCAACGACAACACCGGAATCACTGCCGGTCAGGATGCCTACGGCACCGTCAACGGTCAGGTGGCCCGTCTGTTCGACCAGTACGTTGGTGACACAATGGTGATGGAGCCGGGAGTTGTAATCCGGAACTTCGATGCTAACTCCACCAACAGTATCAAGCACCAACCGATCACTGTAGACTCCGGCGGTCTGGACTCTGACGGCGTACCTCTGGTATCCACAGAAGTCTCCTTCCCGTTCGTAGCCGCCGGAACCTTCGTGTTCTCCGACAACTTCGTATCGCAGCCTGACGTTGACACTGTATTCACAGTGTACTTCGACTACACCAAACTTCAGTCAGCATCTACCATTGCGACAACTGCCTCTGCTGGCAGTGTGTCCACCATTACCGATTCAGGTAGCGGCATGGACATCAGTGCTGGCGAGTACTTCACTCTTGAAGGC
>PPDG01000339.1 GCA_002899795.1 Desulfobacteraceae bacterium
CATTAGACGCCCATACTTTGGAGATCACGATCAACGAACCTTACGCACCATTTCTCCCAGTTTTGGCAATGATCAGTTCCAAGGTGGTTCCCAGAGAAGAGGTCGAACGGTGGGGCAAGGACTTCGGTTATCACCCGGTGGGCACAGGCCCCTTCCGCCTGGAATCCTGGGAAGACAACCAGTTTGTGCTCGCCGCGCATCACAACTACTACGAAGGCCTCCCCAATCTGGATCGAGTCGTATATACTATATATGCGGGGGCCCAGTACGATAAGATATACGAAGACTTTCTTTCAGGGCGACTGGAAGAGGCTGCTGTATTTGGGGCTAATCGAGAGAAATTGGCCTCGACCACACCGTATCAATTTTACAGGAAGCCCAGTCTGAGTCTGCAATTTTACGGAATGAATTGCCTCAGCACCGCTCTTAAAGCAAAAAAAGTGCGACAGGCCCTGAATTATGCCATTGATAAGGAAAGAATCGTTCGAGAAGTATATAAAGATCAGTTCCTTTCTGCGACAACCATTCTGCCGCCCGGCATGCCTTCCTATATTCCCGAAAACGCCGCTTATGATTACGACCCGGACAAGGCCAAGAGCTTGCTCAACAAAGCTGGTTATGGTCCTTCAGGAGAGAAGCTATCCCTGACTGTTCTTTCGGCTTCCAAATCGAGTGCAGCCCAGAAAGAGCTGGCACTAATAGCTAAAGATCTGGCTGCTGTGGGGGTTAAACTTCAAATTCAATATGAAACCGACTGGCCGACTTTCGAGGCAGCCCTCAACGAAGATAGTCTCCAGATGTATCGTTACGCCTGGATTGCCGACATCCCTGATCCGGATAATTTTCTCAATATCCTCTTCGGCTCAAAGTCAGGCTATAACTTCATGCAATACAAGAATCCAAAGGTGGACCGCCTGTTGTCACAGGCTCTGATAGAAACAGAGATCCTCAGAAGGGTGGAGTTCTACCGTGAGGCAGAAAGGATCATTTTGGCGGATGCTCCCATGATTCCATGGATATATTTAACCTTCGAATCCGTGTTTCAACCTTACGTTAAAGGGCTGGAAATCAGTGCCCTCGGACGGCCGTATATCCCCCTCAAGAAAATCTGGCTCGATGAGCACTAGTTGCTCCGTTGCTGCCCTTCGTTGGTCAAGCCGATTCGTCACAGTCTAACAATCATCAAAGGACACTATTGAATGTCCTGGTTCCCCCGCAAAATAAGCCTCAAGACCCGGTTCATGGTTGCCACCGGCGCGGTTGTCTTTGCGCTGATGGTAATTATCATTGTGCTGGTTGGAAACCGTTCCAGTCGGAGCATTAAACAGGAGGTAGAGGTACGCGGCTTTGCTGTCGCCCACAGTATTGCTGCTGTTTCCACTCAGGCGCTCGTTACCTACAATTACATCACTTTGGAACAGAATGCCGAGCCGGCCAGCCAGGGTGCTGACATTGTCTATGTCATCATACTTGATAAGGAAAAAAAGGTGGCAACGTTTAGCGGCCACAGTGGCTGGCAAGGAAAATACTTGGATGATGCTGTGAACCGAAAAGCGCTGGCTGCTAACACTGCGGTTATCCAGTCTGTTTTGTGGGAAGAAACTGGTGAGCGTGTAATGGACATCGCTGTACCGGTCTTCATCCCCAGTTCCGAGATGAAGTGGGGCACTGTGCGAGTGGGACTTTCACTTGAACGGATGTATTGGCAAATTCGTCGGACCCAGCTGGTCCTGGTGGGAATCGGCACGGTGGCCCTTATTCTTGGACTGGTTGGGGCCCAGGTCATGGCCGGCCGCATCACCAAGCCTTTGGGGCAAGTGGTTGAAGCAACCATCGCCGCCGCTGGAGGCGATCTGGGTCAGCAACTAGATATTCACACGCGGGACGAAGTGGAGGATCTGGCAAACAGCTTCAATACCATGATCAACGAGATCTTGGCACAGCGCGGGCAACTGGAGCAGCGGCTGGATGAGATCCTAGAGCTGAAAAGCTACAACGATATGATCTTGGCCTCCATGACCAATGGCCTGATAACCCTGGATCTGGAGGAACGGGCTGTTAGTGCCAATGGAACAGCTGAGTCCATACTGGGGCTGGAGGGTAGGCACTGGCAGGGTACAAACTTCCGCAATCTATGGCCCGAGGACAATCCATTTGTCCGAATGCTGGAAAAATGCCTGCACACACAGACTCCTTGCCGCAACCAGGAGATATCATTGGACACAGGAGAGGGAGAGCAACGCACTCTCATGATAAATACCTCATTTCTAGAGGATGGACGGAAAGAAAAAATGGGGGTCCTGGTGGTCATTAACGACATTACCGAACTAAAGGCCTTGGAGGCTCGCATGCGGCAAAGTGATAGACTGGTCGCCTTGGGAACACTTTCAGCCGGACTCGCCCACGAAATTCGCAATCCGCTCTCTGCCATTAAAACCTTTGTCCAACTCTTACCTAGAAAGCTCTCCAGCCCAGATTTTTTCGATAAATTTCAGATTACCGTTCCCCGCGAGCTCAACCGAATAAATGATCTGATAGAAAACCTACTGGAATTGGCAAGGCCCCCCAAGCTGAAGTTCAAAATGACCACTCTGGGGGATTGCCTTACACAGGTGGCGGACCGTTATCGTGATAAACTCGAGGAGGCTGGCATTACATTCGAGATACACCAGGAGGGGGTTCTACCGGAAATTTGGGGCGATCAGGAACATTTGGTGCGAGCTTTTTCAAATCTTATCATGAACGCCCAGCAGGCAATGGTTGACGGTGGTACGCTCATTATCGAGGCGGGACCCCTTGAGGGTGGGGTGATGCTTCAGTTCAAAGACACCGGAGTGGGTATGGACCAAACCACGAAAGACAACATATTCGATCCTTTCTTTACCACCAAAGACAGCGGTACCGGTCTTGGTCTGGCTATGACACACAAGATCATCGAGGAGCACGGAGGCGACATCCAGGTTGAAAGTTCGGTTGGACAGGGGACTACCTTTACCCTGACGTTACCTGATGTCCAAGGTTGAAAATGCTACAGCGAGCGCATTCCCCGTAGCTTGTTGGAGCGGAGCGGAAATCCCGTCGCCGGGGCTGCGGGGTTAGCGAGCGAACTACAATAAAATG
>PPDG01000418.1 GCA_002899795.1 Desulfobacteraceae bacterium
AGGCTCGGTCAGGACGAAGCGTACTTCACCGTACGTGAGATCCTGGCCGAGGCGAGCACAGCCGCAGATGGGGTGCTATGGCGCGAGCCTAGCGATTTTAGCCGGTGTGGGTATGCAACGTTAGGGTAACCCCAGGATTGGCTCAGACGTGCGTTGCGGTATGTTTGCAAGCTTCCACTGAGGAAAAGAGCATGACCAAAAAGGTGTTGCTGCTAGCATTTTTTCTTTTCATCACTCCCTTTCAGACGCTTCACGCCGAGAACACAGAAATCATTCAAACGGATCAACTGAGTGTTCTGTTTGAAAAACCACTAGGAATTGCTGCAAAAGAAATCGTCGATATGTATCCCACCTTAAAAACTGAATTGGAAAAAACTCTTGAGTGGACAATAGAATTCAAACCAACAATAGTACTCGTCAGTGATTCAGAGAAATTTCAGGAAATGACCGGGAACAGTCTCATTGTTGCCTACGCTGTCTCCCAAAGAAATCTGATAGTGATTGACCATTCGAAGATGAATACGAAGCCCTTCAGCCTTGGATCGATCATAAAGCACGAATTATGTCACCTGCTCCTTCATGACAAAATAAGCAAAGTTATACTGCCAAGGTGGCTTGATGAAGGGGTCTCCCAGTGGGTCAGTGACGGTATCGCAGAGATAATAATGAGCAGAAAAGGATCGATTCTCGATCAGGCTGTTTTAGCAAACAAGCTGTTAAGTCTCAGGAGATTAGATGAGCGTTTTCCTCGAGACGAGAAGTCTCTGCTGCTGGCTTATGAGGAGAGCAAAAGTTTGGTGGAGTTTATCAATCAAACGTTTGGCAGGAAGGGACTCCTTGACCTGCTCAAACATATGGAGGATGGCGATGAAGTGGATGTGGCGATTCTGAAGAGTTTCTCAATTCCTCCGGATGAGCTTCAGAGAAGGTGGCAAACCCATCTCAAAAAAAGAATTACCTGGTTCTCGTACCTGGCTAACAACCTCTATGGGATCCTATTTTTTCTTGCAGCGTTGTTGACTGTCGCCGGGTTTGTCAGGGTGGTAATCAAGAAAAGACAATACGGAGACGAGGATCATTGGGCATAGAGCATAGGGAAATATAGCGGGCTGATTGCAGAAATCAGAGGTCAGAGATCAGACGTCAGAGGTCAGGGGTAAAGCTGATCTCTGATCTCCGACTTCTGACCTCTATGATAGACGACTTCTGCGCCTTTTACGGTTTCTACGGTTTCAACGATTTACCGCTTACTGCTTGCTGGTCGCTTCAGTCGGAATAGCGAAACCAAAACGGCGACGTTTGGATGAACGGCGAGATAAATTAGGGCCAACAGGGGGAAGTGAATCCAGAAGGGTGTGAGAAGTCCACAAATGATAACGACCGCGGTGCGGCTTCCTTTCCCGGCATACTCCGGCCGGCGATAGTCCAGTTTAAGACTTTCAGCGCGGGCGGTGGCATAGCTGACTTGGCTGCAACCCGCAGCTGCCAAACCTGTAAGCACAATCAGCCAAACGGGGCTGATAATTACCCCTCCCAACCCCAGACCACTTGAATAGCGAAGACAGTGAAGAAGAATACCGAACAGGAGAGAAAAGTCCATGTAACGGTCCAATACCGAGTCCAGAAAAGCTCCCTCAGAACTCACTTTATCAGTCAGTCTGGCAACCTGACCATCTACGCCATCCAGAACCTGAGCAACTGCAGCCAGCAGCGCCCCTACCCAGGCCAAACCCAGTCCGAAAGCAATGCCACCGCTGATTCCCAAACAGGCTGCCACCAAGGTGAGAACGGCGGGTCTTATTTCCGGCATGGTGTGCACCAACACCGCTGATACCGGAGCCGAGACATAGACCTTGATGAATCTCAATACAAACCGATCAGTGGGTTTCGTTTTCCAGCTCATCCCTCGCCCTCCGGCTTTCGCTGTAAAAACCGCGCCACAGTGGGTGGAACCAACCTCTCCCAGTTGCCATTCGATACAAGCAGAGAACGCACCTCCTGGCCGCTGATTCCTTTTTTCAAGTTGTCCACCACAACAACCTCGAGCCCAGCCCCACGAAATCGTTCCGCCTTTTGCCTTTCCCAGGGAGAATAGACCACAACAAACATTACCGTACCAGCGGGAACATAGTATTGCCAGCGGTCAGGATGGTGGATCGGCAAAGGGACTATAAAGATCCGCTCCAGTGGATATCCCTCGTCGCGAAGGGTCTCTTGAATCATCATTAGCCTTTCCGTAAAGGTAAGTGGATTTTCTTCTGGAAGGTGACGATGCTCATTCAATTCATCCACCAGAATAGTACTTGGATCAGGATTGGTGATACCTACAATCACATGCTCAGATCGTTCCCAAACCAAACGAAAGTACCGTAGGTGCTCAAGATGAAAAGGCTGAAATCGGCCGTGAATCATGCCATATTTGTATCGCATAATTACACCTCACAGGGGTGATTGTAGATTGCAGATTTCAGATTCAAAAGCTCAGCGGTTCATATTCAGGATAACTAAAATTTACCATTCCTAAATTTAAGCTGGTAAGGCTCATCCTAACATACTGCGTTGGGTGAAAAAGGAAGATTTTTCCCGAGGAAATGTTAATGCTCTATGCGGTGAGCGGTTTGAGCGGTTCGACTAATTTTCTAATTTCCTAATTAACTAATTGACTAAGCTCCATGCCCGCTGCCAGCTACTTGCTGCGAGCTAGTCATACAATATCTCCCAGTTGGCGTGAAATGAACTGTCGATGAAACTATATCTGTGTTCCATGGTCTTACCCCCTCCGGGAACCGAGGAACTTTCAGGCTTCCAGTATCTTATGTAGATGGCCGGCGTGGGGCCGGGTTCGAGTCCTTCCTCCTCGGACACCTCTATCCAGACCTCTTTTTCCTCTATTATCTTCCAGATGGTGCCATGCTTCTTGCTCCTGATTTTTTCGCCAACCCTGGGCAGTTGCAGCTTCTCTCGCAGCGTCTTGAATCGGTAGCTTGTCAATTTCTCCTCTTCCAGAATAGGTTCGCCCAAGAGCATGATACCAATGGCACCCAAAGGTGCTGTCACCAGAATACTTAGCACAGCCACCGCTAGAATTACCTCGCCACCCGCCACCCCGGCCTCCAAAGGAACAGCACCAATCGCCGCCTGTACCGTGGCTTTGGGCACGTAGGCAACCACACAAAATAGCCGCTCTTTCCTGGTGTAATCAGTTCCCAATACCGAAATATAAGTGCCTATTGATCTGGCCACCAAACCGATAAAGATAATGATCAGGCCTGCGGCCCCCGCTTTCCAGGCCACGGAAACATTGACCTGGGCTCCCACCAATACGAAGAGCAGCAATTCCGCAAAAACCCAGAGTTTTTTGAGCTTCTGGGAGATAATGTGAGCAATGGCCTCCTCCTTCTCCAGGATGATGAAGCCAATGGCCATTACTCCCAATAAGGAGGCAATGGGAACCACTCCGTGGGCCAATTCCTCCAGCCACATCAAACAGATGGATGTTCCAATGATCAGCAGGGTGCGCCTGGGTGGCTGCCAGTCGTACTTGAGAAAAAGCTTGTAGAGCAAGTAGCCGGGAATCAGGCCAACGATGATACCGAGAGCAACGGAGATAGGTATTCCTGCCAACTGCCAGGCGATGTTTACCTTGTGACCACCGTACATACCCAGGAAGATGGTAAACAGGACAATAACGAAGACGTCATCAACAGAGGATGCCGCCAAAATCATGGTGGGGATGCCTTTTTTGGCCCCTTTGCCCCGTTCCATGAAATCGATCATTAGCGGCACCACTACAGCCGGGGAGACCGCTGCCAGGATACTACCCAAAATGGTGGCCACGAGGAGGGAAATTTTCAAGAAGTAAGGGGCAACCGCCATGATTGCCGCAATTTCGAAAATGGCCGGCAAAGCGGACATAATGATCGCTGTCTTGCCTACCCGACGGAGAGTGTCTCGCCGCAGCTCGAACCCTGCCCGCAATAGGATCACAATCAGAGCAATTTTGCGAAAGTCAGCCGAGACTTGCATCATCTCTGGCCGCATCAGGCCTACGACATGAGGCCCCACCAGAACCCCGACGATAAGCATGCCAACCAGGCCAGGGAGCTTGAACTTGCGGAACATGATATCCGCTGCCAGGCCAAAGACCACGATCAGCGCCAGGCTTACTGCCATAACCATCCTCCGAAGAAGCACACAAAGAGAAAGACCAATTTAGTGAGCGAAAATAGTCTACAGCTTTAGAATCGTGCCGTCCAGTGCTTCAAGTTCCTCTTTGATCAGCTCGAGCTGCCGGTATTGCGCGGCGATGAGTGTTGTGGCCTTCTCCACCTCGACAGCACTTGCCTTCTTCAGTACCATGGCCTTGTCGATCGCCTTCTTGATACCTTCTTCTGTGGCATCAATCTTAAGGTTTAGCTCCCAGCGAAACTTCAGGAAGCTTTTCTTGATGCGGTCCATGAAATCCCAGCGGACCCGGCCGGAGTTCTTGTCGATCTTTTCAGGCAGTTTCTTCTGCAGATCCTTGAGGGCTACTGACTGAGAGAATCCTCGAGGTAAGATTTTCCGGGAGAAAAATTCAAAGGCTCCCTCCAAATCGAAAAACTTTGGGGGATCGCCCACCATGTAATAGAGTTGACTATCGCTGCTGATTACCTCCTCAGCGGTGAATCTTTCCAGGTTCAGGTCGAAGAGTTCAGCCGAAGCGTTGACAATAGCATCAATGATCTCATTGGTCCGTTCGGAAAAGCGTTTGGAAATGCGGGCATACTCCTTATTCAGCCGTTCCTCTTCTTGAACAATCCAGCCATCAAAAGTGCGAACAACGCCCTGATGGAGTTCTGCCTCCATGAGTTCGATGTACTGGGAAACGCTCTTGTGCTGATATTTCTCCCCAGACACCTCCAGTTCTTTCATGAGTCGTGGTATCTCAATGCGCTTCAGTTTCTCCAGATCCCGGTCCAGCAGGTCGATGAGTCTCTTTATCTCACCTTCAAAATAGTAGGCATTGTCCTCACGATCCCCTTTCACAACTTCCATCTTTTCCTGGAAGAGCTGTATTTTTTGCTCTAGAATCTCCAGCGGTGTGGCAATGGCCTGACGTTCTAGCTCGATAGCGAACTCCTCATCCGAGAGAAGCTTCCTGGTACCATTGAGGGCTGAGCGCAGCACAGTTTTCCCTTTTTCCTTCAGGAGGAAATCTCCCAGCACTCTGTCAAACTCGGGGAGGCGACTTTGCCTGAGAAGGTTCTTGTCTTTCTCCTGCTTCGCTGCCAGGGCAAGCTTTGCAGAAAGAGGGTGAATCTGGATGCTATCAGAGCCGAGAGTTGTTTCGATCACCTCCTTGGAGAAAAGCATGGACTCCTGCTGCTCGTTTTTGTCCATGTAATCAATCTTGTTCTGTACGAAAAAGATTTTTGCCACATGCTCTTTCACGTCTTTGAGAAAGGCGATTTCCGATTGACTGATGGGCGGGTCCACGGCCAGCATGAAAAGGGCTGCGTCCACCTTGGGCAGGTAGTTATAGGTCATCTCAGTGTTGTTCTCAAAGGTAGAGCCCACACCTGGCGTGTCAACGATGAACACGCCGTCTTTTAGGTAGTCCGATGGGTAAGATACCTCCACATACTTAACCTTTTTTTCATTGGCGGGGTTGCCGCGTTCCGTCACGTAGTCCGCCAGTTCGCCACGCGGCACGGAAGTCCTCTTACCGTCGTTGAAGAGAATTTCAATATTCTCTTTGTCGCCGTACTTGAGCAAAGTTACGATTGAAGTCAGCGGCACCACCGCAGTGGGCAACACCTTGTCCCCCAGAAGGCTGTTGATAAAGGTGGATTTTCCTCTTTTGAATTGACCCAACACTACCAGGTGAAAGCGGTTTCCGGATAGTTTTTCCCCTATCTCCCGCAGGTTTTCTACGATTTTGGCATTGTCTCTGCTGGAGGAGACTCCGACCAATCTCTCGATACAGCCCATGAGCTCTTGCCTGATTTTCTTGTAGCGGTCCAGCACCACATCCCTCCGACAAAAAAGCCCCGCCAGGTTCTGCTCTGACAGGGCCCACAATACAAAACCCACCTGGCATTACCGGTGGGGTAGGCATTTGGCTGGCTCCTACCCCAACAACTATGTGAAGTAGGAGTCATCAGCCCCTCTGCAATACGGGGCGGTTTACGGCAGACTCCATTGCCGATGAGTGCACACTAGCAAAGGTTACGAAGGGCTGTCAATAACCTTTTGCTCTTTTGGAATTGGCGAAACTACCGGCTACACCCCTTGTCCGGATATTTCATGAATTCACGCCCTGGCGTGACTGCGACCTTATCCATTGCTTGCTGATGGATAATCGTTATACTTGTGTTGAACCCGAACTGGCGAGAACATTCTGATAATTTCTTGGGAAAGAGCAGACAAGCCATACCCGCGCGCTCGGCCCCAGCTATTGGCTATTGCTTTAACAGGCTCTTTTCCTTTGGCGCCGTAAGCTTCAGACAAAGGTGGCGGCTGGCCGGCAAGAATCGCGAAGGAGCCAGATGAATCGTTTTTCTGACGCGCTGACTAGGATCTACAATCGCCTTGTGGAGGCGTACGGGCCCCAGCACTGGTGGCCGGCAGACAGCGTCCTCGAGGTCATGGTCGGAGCCGTTCTCACCCAAAATACAAATTGGCAGGGAGTTGAGAAGGCCATCGCTAATTTGAACAAAAATGGCCTCCTTTCTCTAGACAAACTCCACCACAGACCTATAGAGGAGCTTGCCGAGTTCATTAAGCCGGCAGGCTATTTCAATCTCAAAGCGCGTCGTCTCAAGAACTTGATTGGGATGGTTGCCGAGGCTTACGGCGGTGACCTGGACGCCATGGGGCAGATGGAGACAGCGCAGTTGCGCCAGGAGTTGTTATCAGTCAACGGCGTTGGCCCTGAGACCGCCGACAGTATTCTGCTTTATGCTTTCCACAGGCCAATTTTCGTCGTGGACACCTATACTTACCGAGTTACCAGCCGTCACGGTCTCATCGAAGAGGAGGTCAACTATCAAGCACTACAAGATTTGTTCATGCACCACTTGCCGCTTGATGTGGAGATGTTCAACGAATATCACGCCCTACTGGTGAGGGTGGGAAAACTTCACTGTAAACGTAAGGCCCGCTGCGAGGGGTGCCCCCTCAAGCCTCTACTGCCCTGACCACTGCACTAGGCAGAGTTGGTCAATTAGTCAAACAGTTGAAGCCGTCAAAATCGCAAGATCGCGGCTAAAAGCCGCTCCCACAGGCAAATCTAACCGCTGTCCTCTGTCTTCTGCCCTCTGTCCTCTGTCGTCACAGTTTGCCGGAACGATAAATGGCGATAATAAGCCAGACTCCTAGAACTGTGGTGACGACATAACCAGTTATTCCTAGAATGCCTGTTAGAGAAATTGCCCCCAGCCCAAGGAAGCTTACCTCGAACTCCAGAACTTTCTGCGCTGAATTGAGCACCAAAGCAGCAGCAAGAATCGAAGCCGAGAGCACCAACCCAACGGTCAACCTGTTGAGGCCTTTTTCAAGTTTTGTATCAAACTGCTGAAAGCCCTCATGCCAGATCTCAACTCGCTGCTTTCCCTTGGACACCTGTTTGAGTATATCGTGGACGAACCTGGGCATGACTTTAGCGTATTTGCCCACATAGCGTGCTTCTCTGCCTATGTTCTTGAAAACCTTGTTCGCATCATAGCCGCGCTTGATTAATTTCCTGGCGTAGGGTTTGGCAAATTCCAGAAGGCTTTCATCACTTTCAAGAATCTTGCCGAGGGCTTCTGTCTGGACAAAAGTTTTCAAGAGTAGCAAAAGATTTCTCGGCAACTGTATATGATATTTGAGGGCCAAATAGATAATCTGATCGTAGACGTCCCTGACCGATATGGACTGAAGCGAACGCCCGTAAAAGGACTCACTTACGTCCTTGAGGTCTATGAGAAAGCTGTCCAGATCCATCCTTTCTTCATCCAGTAAACCAGCAGCCAGAAAAGCATCCAGCAGCAATTCATAATCATGCTCGGCATACCCCAGAAAGATGTTAGCTATCTGCCGCATCATCTCTTCATCCAGGTAGCCGGTAATACCAAAATCAACGAGACCAACCCGACCGTCATACATGACAATGGTATTGCCGGGGTGCGGGTCGGCATGAAAAAAACCGAATTCCATCAACTGCCGAGAGAACGAGCGTAAACCAATGCGTGCTATCTCTTTTGGATCTATGCCGTGGGCCTTCAATTCATCAACCCGGTCCATCTTGATACCATCGATCCGTTCCATCACCAGGATGGATTTGGTGGTGTAATCCCAATAGACTTTGGGGATACAGACCTCTTCAATGTCTCGAAAGTTGTAGGCAAATTTCTCAATGCTGCCAGCCTCTATGAGCATGTCAATTTCTTTAAAGATGGTGCGCTCGAATTCCTTCACCAGATTGCTGGGAGCCAGGATGCGACCAATATCAAAGGATTTCTCAATCTTATCGGCAAGATAGTACATCAAGCGAATATCTTCCCGAATCTTTTTCATAATACCCGGACGAATTACCTTGACCACTACCTTTTCACCACCAGGAAGGGTGGCGTGATGCACCTGTGCCACAGAAGCGGCGGCAAAGGCCGCCGTGTCCAATTCAGTAAAAATCTCTTCCCTGGGCCGCTTGAGTTCCTCCTCGATGACCTTTTGGATCTCGGGAAAAGGTATTGGTGGAACCCGATCTTGCAACTTTCTCAGCTCTTCAATGTATTCAGCGGGAAATATATCAGCCCGTGTACTCATCAGCTGTCCCAGCTTGACAAAGCTGGGCCCCAATTCTTCCAGTACCAGCCGAATGCGGCGTGGTGACAGTACTCCAGGTTTTAGGGCCGCACCCTTGATTTTGGCTGGTTCGCCCTCTTTGTCTTTGCGGCCCGCAAGCTTTTCCACTACATCACCAAGGCCGTGTTTTATGAGCACCTTGGCTATAACTCCAAACCGCCTCATTCCCCTCAATCCAGCTGAAGCCTTGAAAAAACCCATGACTATCTACCTCTTCAACACCGTTTTTAAGCCCTACCTGGCACTGATTATTTCGTCCGCTGATTGTTACACAAATATGGGTTCCATTCCACTGCAAATTTACCCTAACGTTGCATACCCACACCGAGGAAAAGCGCTCTAGAGTGCACTCCCGCCATGGGCGGGACTGCGCACAAACTCGGTCATGACGAAGGGTAAGGATATCAAACTGTGAGGTAGCAGAGGCCATACGTTAATGGCTATTGGCGAGATTGGCTACACGGTAGGGAATGACTGAGGTTTCAGTGTTCAGGTTTCAGTGTTCAGGCCTCAGTGCTTGCGCTTTTCCTCCCTGAAACCTGACACCCGACACCTGACACCTAAAACCCTGAGATTTGATGTTTGGAATTTGATATTTTGCAATGCCCCAATACTTCAATACTCCGGTACTCCAAAACAGCTTGCCATCTTTACCGGCAAAGCCATTGAACTCTGACCCCCGCAAAGCGGGATCCAAGACTGACCCTTCGAAGATCCCGCTACGCGTGGAAGGACCAGGTTTTACATGTCGAATAAATGGGGCAGAGGTGCCTGGCGCGTTTAGCGCTTTCAGCGCCTTACTCAACCACCACAATGGTAACTCGTCGGTTCTCTGCCCGGCCGGCCGAAAGGCTGTTGTCCCCTACTGGTTTGATTTCGCCGCAGGAAAATCCATTCATGCGTTGTAAGGGTACGTCATATTCTTGGTAGAGGTAGCCCATGACCGCCCTGGCTCTGGCGAGACCGAGTTGAAAGTTGTAAGCTTCCTCCCCGAACTCATCCGCGTGTCCTTGCAACTCAACAAAAAAATCTGTGTTCGTTTGCACCAGGGGGACGACAACAGCGTCGATAGCAGCCTTGGCATCCGCTGAGAGAGCAGAGCTGTCGAACTCGAAGCGAATGGCCCCGTCATATTGCGTTGCCCCGGAAAAACTACTGTTTGTCAGTTGCCCAGCTCGGAGCAACGAACCTTCAAGTGTGGTGCAGGGCTCAAGCTCCGCTTGCTCAAAGCTGGCCATCTCCTCTACCATCACTGATTCTGTTTGGACGTGGGCTTTGGTGCTGCACCCTGCTGCTCCGAGCATAACGATGCCCAGGAAGGCGACAGTAGCCATGAGTGCATGTTTCATGATGATTCCTCCTCCCCCTTGCGACCTATCGAATTATTATGTTTTCTTGTTTTGTTAACCAGACCAAACTCCGTGCAAAACGCATGCCTAAGCGCAGCACAACCAACCAGTTCTGAGTCTTAACCCGCCTCATGCCACTGCCTTTGATTTCTGAAAACGAGCAGATTGTGTAATTTGACCTCTGAAATTAAGGTAAAGATAGTGAAGCCCGTATATTTTTTGTAACTTTGATAAGGAAGATCTACCGTAAAGACCCGGATTTCATTTGATTTCTCATTGAACTATGGATATGGCAGTGGAGCTTTTTCGTTGACTTCAACCTTGCAACCGTGGTTTATTTTCTTAAGGGTGACATCTAAACCTTCTGCATCACCTTCTCAGATGCCACCTTGGCTTGCACCCTGATGGGAATAACGACGAGTACGTGTTGTAGATTCAAGTGAATCACTAGGTAGACAGCTCCTGTCCGGTGAATATGGATTTACCCGCTAGAATACAGATATTCTCATAGTGGAGGCAGAAATATGGCTCTTGGAGGAGATGGTCGAGGCGGGCCACGCATTAAGATCAAATGGCCCGTCACGGTGAAAACAGCTGCAGGCTCCATGGATGGGGTGACCCTTGATCTCGGTCCGGATGGCGCCTTTGTCTTGTGTGCGAATCCGCTTCGGTTAAATGAAGTTTTTGACCTGGTTATCAATGCTCCTGACCAGCCCATCGAGGCGAAGGCTGAGGTAATCTGGTCAAACATCTATGGCCCTAACGACGACATTACCCCTCGTGGTATGGGGGTTCGCTTTTTACAAATATCTGGTGAACATCGTAGAGTCATAGCCAAGGTAGCTTTGCAGCACCTAAAGTCGGAGAACGTTGATCCCAGGGAGTTGGAGGCTCTGCAGACTCTCGTCATAGATGCAGACGAAACCCCGCCAAAATGATCTCCCAGGGACTGAACATCTGCGCTGGGCAAACGGATTTTAAACCCACATAATGGTGACAAACCGGTTGATAACAATGCAAGGGAGGGAAGAGACCATGAAGATTATCGGCCATATCAGCTTGATTTTCCTGCTTGCTCTTTCACTGCTGACCGGCTGTGAGGCTACCCGCAGTCTGACAAGCTCCATAAGCGGCAGCGCGGATGAGAATCTGCTTGCTCAGGTGCCCGCTGAAGAGCGGGAGGAGGTCAAAAAGGCTGAGTATGCCCTGCAGGTTGCAGAAGAAAAATTGGCGCTTGCTGAGATGAAGAAGGAGTTGGCTTCTTTGCAAAAGAAATACGCGGATTATGAGGAAGATGCAGCTGTCGAGTATCAGAAGAAAGCGGCCGTTAGCGTGGATCTCGCCAAGTTGGAAGCCATAGACAGATCGGGTCTGGGTGAAAAGAAAGAAAACATAGAAGACATAGCTGACCTCAAGTCTAAAGAACTCAAGATTGAAGCCAACAGCATCAAGATAGGAGCAAAGCGAGATACCACGGGAGAGAAGATCAACGACCTGCTCAAACAGATTGATGAACAGGAGACAAAAATCATCAATCTGGAGGCTGCCGGGGTACCGGAACCCGAAAAGGTCGACATCATGAAAACCGATGAAAAACCTGCGGAAAAAAAGGTCACTGAGTCTGCAACCGAGAAGGGAGCAGGAGAACAGGAAGGCCAAGAAAAAACTGAAGGCCAACAATAAGCCACCAAAAAGCAACAACAGAAAGAAAAATAGCATCGAAACTCTCACGAGAGTTCATTGGATCGGTATTTCAGGTGCCAGGGGTGTTTTTGCTTGTCTTCTCGCAGATCTGTTCGCGTTACCGGAGGATCATGCCGGTTGAATAATCCAGGGAGGTAGTAACCATGACTAGTCTCTTACGCTCCGACATAGCTGAGGCGCGATTGACATATGAAGGCCGGTACGAAGCTAGGGAGATGAGCAATGCGAAAGTCTCCACTTTTAATCTGAGGCACCAGGAGGTGATGGATTTTTACGGCCTGGAATTAGCGAAAGGCACCGTATTCATCATTGAGGACCGGGTAAGCGGGCTTTCCAATCTTGGCGTATTCAGAAGTAAGCAATTACGCCAGGGGGTGATCCTGGCGGCAGCCCTGCCGGCGGCGGCGGTTGCTATTGACGGTTTCGGTTCGCTGCAGGATCTGCCCAAAGAGGAGCAAACCAAGGCAATGGTTAATCGGCTCAAAAGACAGAACGACCGAAACGCGGCCCAGGTTATGGGCGAGGTGCTCCAGCTTACCACGGAGACCTTTGCAGTCGGCGACGAGGTCATTATCGAGAGCGCAATAACCGAGGGGGTTAGGGTCAAGCCGGGACTGGAGGCCGGTGGTAATCCCACCATTCCGGTGGGCGCCCTCTTCGGCAAAAAAGAGCACTGCAGCCGTTACGGCCGCGGCGTGAGCAAGGAAGTCACCAGATTGTCTATGGGCTCCGATGTGATCGACGGCACCGGCAAGTCGGTTAAGGGCTTTCACAGTTCACTTACTGCCCTTTTTGTCACAGAATCCGATTTTAAAAGGCATCTGCCCGACATCTACGTAGAGCGTTGGATGGCCGGCGCCATGTTTCCGGAGTTCAACCCCAGGAATACCGATCTGCTGGAGGAAACCAGGATAATCGCCGAAGCCTGTGGGATAAAAGATCTTTCTGAAATGACCGCTTACTTTCTCGACCGGCCACGCCACCACCTACCAATGGACCAGTTAAATAGTATGGGGGTGGCCACTCCTTACGACAAGGATGGAGACCTCTTTCCGGCAGTGGTAATGGGACTTGATGGTCTCCGCTGTCCTGATGGTCGCGGTTTCCACAGCATGATCGGCGAGATAGGGGGGAGTGCAGAGTGGACGGTTGGTGCCCTGCCCCTGGTCTGGCGCGGTGGGCAGAGCCTGGGTATGCTTACCAGCCAGAGTTCACTAACCAGAAAGGACCTCTCCCCAGAGGAACTTTGGAACGAACGCTTCCACTACACTGAGGAAGAGCTCATCCTCCTTCAGGATGCACGTTTTGAACAAAAACCGTTTTTCACGGTCTGCGATTTAATGGATGAGCCATTTGCCGGCGGAGTAAGTGCCTTCGGAGCCATCTCCGACAACTATTTTTTCCCTCACCTCGAAGGTGTCAAAGTCGACCGCGAGCGCGGTCTCATCACCACCAACACCTTTATGGTAAACTCCCTCGGCAACATCGAGCATTGGCAGCTCACCTTTAAATGCATTGAAGGAATAGAGGCCACAGGCAAGAAGATGCAGTCACCAAAATCCGCATTACGTGGTCTCGATGAGGCTGAAATTGGTAAACAGATCAAGGCCATGGTTGATGACCAACTCAAGCGCTTCAGGCTCAAACAGTTCTTTGTTAATGAGTATTACCCGGCTATAATTCACACCGACGGCAAGATGGTGGTGCTCGAAAATACGGTGGAGGGCCTGATTGCCAGGGGGGCTCTCAGCGAATATGATCGGGCTATAGTCAAAGCCGTGGTAAGGGATGTGCCGGAATGGTTCGCCGGCCTGGCCTAATCCCCGCATCCGGGTTAAAGGAGGTCGCACATGAGTTCAGGTCTTATGGTTACAATAGGGGTCCTTGCATTGGTTGGGCTTTTTGGTCTGATCATTTTATGGGACCGGAAAAAGATTGAACGAGAAGAGGTTGCCCCCCAGAGGGGCGCTGAAGTCCAAATGAGTCCCACAGAGAGATGGGACTCACACGTGGAGCAATTGCAGAAAAGGGGATCCTAAGGACTGTCGTAATCAGATAGACATGGTATTGCTTACAGCCCACCAGACTGGTGGGCTGTTTTGGTCTGACCCAGATATTTTCCCAATCGCCTGCTACTGCTTTGTAATGAATCTGACGGCTGCATCCGTAACATAGCGCAAGCGTCGCACGAGGGTTAGGATCAACTTCTTGAAAACTGGAGAAAGCGAGTCATATTCCTTGGTGAGTTTATCGTGGTCAAGGACTCCCAATCTCACATACCCCAGAGCGACCGCCGAAGCGGCGCGAGGCACCTTACCTTTCTCTAGAAAGGCCATTTCGCCTACCACGCGCTCCTCGCCAAGGGTGGTAATGGACACCACACCTTTAGGGGTGCTCTTTTGGATCCTAACCCGGCCTTCCAAGATGATATATATCCAGTCTGTGGAGGTGCCCTCTTTTAAAATGACGTCTCCGTCTTCATACTCTTCTTCTTCCAAGATTAAAAAGGGATCAATCTCTACCATGATTTCAACCGGATGAAGTTAAATGCACGAACAGGGAAGTGGCAAAGAGTGGGATACAGAAAAGATAACACCGCAATCGAAATTAGCCGTTTGCCACACCCACCGCATCAATCTTCTCTCTTCTTTCGGTGTCAGGACACTGGTTCAGTTCTGAGATTAAGCGCGCTTCGTGTGCAGGCATTTCTTGATTAGGGTATCGACAGAGAAACATCGCATCTGCTTCTCTGAAATCGCTTTCACCTTCTGGGCTTTCGAGGAATCCAGCCAGCAGTTTTGCTTTTGCATATGGACAGCGTTCATCGCTCGCAGGGAATGTGCCGGCAAGGCAGTACTTCTGCACAAACTTTAGATCTTCATTCGACATTTTGGTTGTTTTCCGCATGTACACTACCCCCTTCCACTATCGTTCCTCGAATTGTTGTCGCCCATCACGGATGAGTGGATTCCCGTGGACTACTTGGCTAATCCCCACAATCAAGTGAGAGCAGCAATGCTGACAGTGAGAGAGGGAAGCGGTGCAGGAATGGAGAGCGAAGGCGGACCGGTGTTCGCAGAATAGGTGACGACGATTGTACGCGAAGATATCTGTGGCTCACAGCAACTCAGACAACATTCCACTAGGAGTCCCGGGGGCACCATTTCAGGTTTATATGTCCTCCGCCAATCTGCAACCATATGAAAAGCTCAAGCTAACTGGTCGAGATAATAACGAAAGATTAACTAGACGAAAAATACAGGAATTCCATCGACACTGTCAATACAAAAAACCATCATCTTGACTGCGACTCAGTGGTGCAAAAGGATCGGTCTCAAAAGGTAAACTGTGGAGTATGTAATATAAACTTCCGGGAGAGCAAGTCGCAAAGCTGATCTCTGAATAGCCTCTATGTGTCATACTTATCGATAAAGTAGATAGTGGCGCCCACTGGTGCGAAGGAGAGAAAAAGGATGTTCAATAGAGGAATCAGGAATAGAAGCCCGAAACCTAGGTGAAACGTGAGGCTCTTCCGCAAAAGTTTGAAACGTTGTTTAAAAGGATAAAGCCTTCTTGCAGGAACAAGATCCGTATTGTCCCACGCCAGAAAAATGACTAAAATTCCCGATGAGAGGATCGCCAGCACCGGACCTAAGGGTGTAAGCCAGCCTAGAACCATGAGTAGAAGGATTAATAAAACTGGGATGATCGTTCTTGGTATTTCCTGTTTGACAAGATAGGAAAGTTGCCTCAACACGGGCACTTTTTCCGGTTCATGTTCCTCGCCCACCATCATGCGTTCCGTAACTCGAGACATGTAATCCATGATGAACACACTGAAGAGTATTTGAGAGACAAGATAGGAAAGTATGCCCGACAGCCCCACGAGGAATAAGGAAAGCAACCAGGAGAGGACGTACCATAACCAAAGAATCCATTGACTTGCAGGCTTAGCCCAAATGAGATGCAGAATCTTCTCATGGTAAACAAGGATTAGGCTTACGGCAAGAATGGTAATGATGATGACGGCGGCAAACCTAATAAGCCCCAATGCAAGAAGCTTTGGGGTCTTTATGCCCAGCCGTAGACCACGCAAGTTATAAGTAATTCCGTTTAAGAGATTCATCTTTCAGATAATAACCAGCCTTTCATGGTCTCATTATTAGATTTGGTCATTTTTACTTGTTTAACCCGACTTTGGCAAGGCATAGAAAAATAAAAAGGACATCTTGCCTTACTTAGGCGAGATGCCCTTAATAAGCGTGTTACCGCCAACTAAATCTTCGTGACGTTCTCGGCTGCAGGACCTTTTTGGCCCTGCCCCACATCAAAAGTCACGTTGTCGCCTTCATTGAGAGATTTGAAACCGGTTGCGTTGATCCCTGAATGGTGAACAAATACATCCGGGCCATCTTCCTGCTCGATGAAGCCGTAGCCTTTGTGGTCACTAAACCACTTGACAATTCCATTAGCCATAATGACATCCTCCTTTCTAAAAAATTCTCATAGTCCCAAACTTGAGGTTGCCACTTTTGACAAATGGATCTTCCCCTAGAACGAAACCGGGCCGCCAACAAAGACGGCCCTTTATTGATTGACTGGATCATAACCTAGTTCTTAGGTGAAAGTCAAACCATTTATGATTATTTCCCTCTGGAGGTACCCGTGGAAAGAGGCTGTCAGAAGGTGCTATATGTAAACCCCAAGGGTCTCTCGACCTCTCTGGATGGTTACTAATTTCCTCTCAATAAATTGGAAAGAATTAATTCAGAACTGCAGTGAGTGAGGAGAATTTGAAATTCAGTTCGATAATTGTGCGAGTATATATTACATCCCTTAATTCACACTTCAGCTCCGAAATCCTTAGCACAACATGGAGGGGAAGGTCAAAGAGGAGGATAGAAACAGGCAGTATTGCTTTGGTAGCAGGGACGTTAATGGCGTGGCTGATGACTTAGGGATACCGGTGTTGTTTTAACAGAGACAGATGTGCTAAATCAGTCAAGGTTCAAATCCTCAATTATTTGTGTCTCTAAGTTATCCAGATTATCAATTGCCTCTTTCACAGCGTTGGGGTCTGTTACCTCGTGGGCAATAAGCCTTCTGTCCTCATCTGAGATAGCTACAAAACGAACACCCATGCCACGGGGATTGATCTTGTCATCGCGTCCGTAGATATTCGCCCATACCACTTCTGCTTTGATCTTTAGCGGTTTATCGGGAGCATTGATGACCATAGCAAACACGGAGTTGAGTCTTGGCGGTCTGGCACAACACACATACGCTCCACTTACACCAACGTTTTTAGTGACTCCCTCTATTAAAGAACCATCGACTTGTGCGGAAACAGGCCATGTTAGTTCGGCCCTTGGATACATGCGTTTTTTCTGCTTAAACATTTGTGTCTCCCCCTTGTGATATTGGTTCTGTGAGCTATATCAAAAAAGCAGAAAATTTGCCATAGGATTAGCAATTCACCAATACTGGTTAGGTCGAAAGTTAAAGAGATTTTTTAGGGAGCGGGATTTGCCTCTAGTGCTCGGCTATTTTTTGAGAACAGGCAACGAACTCCCACAACAGGACACACTTTCTCAGTTGGCTTAATCATCAGGTTGGCTTTGCACTTGGGGCATTTGACAGGGTGGAGTTTGACTCTCTTGATTTCATTCGGGTCAAGGGATGTAGCCATCTCTATCTTTGAATTGGGTTGCTAGTGTCGGGCTAGGTTGCACTAGAATATGAACATAACCCCCATGCCACGAGGCATCTTCTCATCATTTTGGCGAGGAGTACAAGACCAGACAACCTGAGCGGAATATTGAAACTGATAGTTATTAGGAGATGTGACAATCAGGGAGAGCTTTTCTCCAGGCTTAAGTGGTTTTGGGCAACTGACAAACGCTCCGTCCGGACTGATGTCTACAGTTTCGCCCTCCTGGAAGCCTTGCGGGGTAATCATTGTAGCAGGCCATGTGGCTACGGTTCTGAAGCACTGTCGTTTCTCAAGCTTGGTCATAATCGCACCTCGTTAATTGGAGTCCTTTTCCCTTCTCCGGCCTATGCCGTGTTCTTTGAAGAGTTAACAGTAAATGATCTAATGGACAGCTTGTAGGAGTTTGTCTCCTGTAGCAGGAGATTTTCTTTGCTCAAGAAGATACTTCTCTTCCAGAAGTCGAAGTTTCTCTAACCTCCACCTCAAAGAATCAAGTTCAGATTCTTTTACGGCGATAAAACTACCAACTTCTGCTATCTCCTCCTTATATCTTGAGGATAACAGTGCCAGAAAACTGAACAAAAAATGTGTATTTATTCTGTTAAGATAGTCTAATATTGCAGCTATATCCTCAATGTGCTCTTTAAAATCATATCTATAAAAAGAGCCATCTTCCTGGCGAACATCCCCTAAGAGTGCTTCCAGCATCCTAGATATTGAGCTTGAGTACATAATGGATTTAGATGATTGAAAATCGGGTGCTGAGATAGTTTTCTCCCAATCGTTGATCCGAGAGAAATAACCATTCAGCTTCACTATTCTTCTATAGATAGATTTGTCCCTAATAACCCTGACTAAAGTTTTCTTTCCATCTAATACAAGAATATCGTTCATATCTTCAGTTTTATTGACGAGATTCTGTTCAGCTTGATTGTTTTCTCCCTGTAGGATTTCTTCATAAATAGTGGTGAATGTTCTGATATAGGAAACATATTTTCGTATGAATGATTCAATAATCAGCCTTTCTTTGGAGCAGGATTTGTACAGTTGATAGAAGAATACAGTAATGCAAGCAATTAATATTATTATAATAAGCAATATATACATGATTGGTCTCGAAATAATAAGCTGTTAACCATGCAAAGCAGTTCACCGCATCACAAAGGCAGTACAGAACACAAGGACTGTCTCTCGTGGATGAGTGATAAAAGACACATATAACTTTTTTATTTTATTATGAAAACCTGCTTGTGTAAATAGGAAGAAAGTCTGATTTTCGCCTCTGTTCGTGGCAACCAGGGAGAAACTGTGGATTACATCCCTTAATTCACACTCTGCTGGAATTTATTCTGGCACAAGATACGGTTGCCTGTCAACAATTGCTCCCTTGTGGTATCCTGCTATTCCCTCGGGCAACCAGGGAGAAAGCGAGGTGAAGAGATGAACAGGAAACAATATAGCTTACTGCTGGTGCTGGCCTTGGTGGCTGGCCTAGCAAGTGGGGTGGCATCAAGTTGGTTCTTCAGTAATCAACCTGTGTTTGCCAAGGAAGCAACCAAGAGGGCCGAAGAAATATTTCCTGAACTTCGAGTTATCATGGCAAAGGAGATAATGCTATTAGACTTACACCGCAAACCTCGTATCAGGTTGATGGTAGACGAAAATGGTGAACCTGGACTTCATTTCTACGATGAGGGAGGCAGGTATAGGGCTGGTTTCTCAGTCGGAGCAGGAACGCCAGCTCTTACCATGCATGATAAAAGCGGTCTCCGCCTACAGATTGGCCTAATGAGCCTAACGAGTATAGGCGTAGAATGGCCAACTATACTCTTGATAGACAAGAAAGGAGTTAAAAGAACTATTTTAACATTAGATCCAATAGGTAGACCACATCTCACACTCAAGGATGACAAAGACAATACTCGTGCCATCCTTGGAAGTACCTCCCTAAAACATACTCAAACCGTAATGGGCGGGAAGCGTCCGCCATCCTCCCTGGTTCTCTTCAACGAAAGAGGCGAAGTTATCTGGAAAGCACCATAAACGGTTGGTCAAACTGGGAGAAAGTGAGGTGGGCAGAGTTGAGGGGTGGGAGCAGACTTTGGATTACATCCCTTAATCCACACTATCCCCTTAGCGAACTCCGCACAGAATTTGGTAGCTTGGTCGCAAGATGAAAAGTGTCGATTAAGGGATGTAATCTACACTTTCGCTAT
>PPDG01000625.1 GCA_002899795.1 Desulfobacteraceae bacterium
ATGGAGCATAAGAGGCACGCGGTAGTTGCGGCAACTGGAGGCAATTGGCTCCAGCATGTCTACAACGCTGGAGTCTAAAACCTCGGTGTAAAAAGCCAACTCACCTACACCTCTCATACCACCAACCAGACAGCGCTCCACTTCCGCAGCCGCCTTCTGCGCTCGGGGATCAACGCAGACAAAGGGCAGGAGGCGGTCCGGAAAACGGCTGGCTGCTTCCCCGACATAGTCATTGTGGCGTCGCATGAGTTCCGGATCGCTCCAGGGAAAACCGAAAACCACGGTCTGGTCTACTCCGGAGCGATCCATCTGTTCGACCAGTTCAGCAGCACCTGCAAGTTTTGCTTTGGTGGAATCATAAAGCAGTCTAAATGCTGAATCTGCTTTGATCAAAGGTTCGCGATTGTCGCGAATGAAAGGTGGGAAAATATGGGTATGGCAATCGATGATCATTTTGGCAGCTTCGCCACTCCCCCTCAGCCCGAGTGATAAAACAGGTAAGCTCGCCACGAATCGGGTGTGTTTCCTATTCGCCGAGTTATCATCAACATCGGATGCCAGCTTGGTCTTTTCGCCTTGCCAATTAACCTCATCCTTGCCTGCCCCGGAGTGCGTCCTCCCTTTTTCTTATTGCACGGCAGGCAGCAGGTTACAATATTCTCCCATGCCGTCTTGCCACCCATTGATTTGGGTATGACATGGTCGTACGTTAGATCACTGGCATTCATGCTACCGGCACAATACTGACATTGATATTTGTCACGAATATAGATATTTTCCCGAGAAAAACGGATGGTATGCTTCCGAAACCGGACGAGATGTATCAATCTAACAACAGCAGGGAGTCGGATGGCCAGAGTGACCGATCTCACCACGCAATCATATGTTTCCAGGACCTCCACTTTATCAAGGGTCAGGAGTGTAATTGCCCTTTTCCAGGAGATTACTCGAAGTGGCTCGTAGGTGGCATTGAGTAGGAGAACTCTCTCCATAATTCAGCCCGTTGGATTGCGAGATAACAAGACATGTGGCATCTGCTGTCGTTTCTCTGCCCTTACAATACCAGCGCGAAAATCAAGAAAAGCCGGCAGACAAAGGTGCAACGCTCCCGAACGCATTGGAGGATGGCGCCCTGGTGAATCGCACCAGGAACCACAATCAGTTGTCCATTTCCTGCAGTATGGGAATTTTTACGAAAGAAACGCCCTCCTTCTCGAGCATGTCTTCCTCTCGTTCCGTGGTGACTCCCCTTATATTACGCTCTTCTGCCTGGCCGTAATGAACCTTCAAGGCTTCTTTGGCAAAGCTGTGGCCGACATCTTCGAAGTTTTCCCGGACATATCGACACACTTTTCGCCAAGCCTGGTAAGCGCTCTTCCATTCCCCTTCCGAAGCTGATGTTTTTTTCTTGATAGACACGGGGGAAGGGACTCTTTCAACACCAGTATCGTCGCAGCAGGGACAGGCGATCTGTCCTTGCGCTAATTGCTTTTCGCAATCATCACCATTATCGAACCAACCTTCAAAGCGATGGTTGTTGGCGCAGCGCAAATCAAAGACGATCATGGTAGACTCAATTCCTCCGCCTTGCTGTAAACACCAGGCGATGTGCTCACTCTCTTTGCTGTCGGAACTCTACCACATTATTCAGGAAAAGATCAACGACATTGAACAGTTGGCATTTATCATTGCCAATTTGTCTGAGTAGATGAGAAATACGAGGGAAAAGGTTTGTCAACATATCATTCCTAAAGTACTATGCAGCCCACAATAATTTCAACCCGGATGTTTCACAAATTGACGCCGCGAGACCATGGAAAGCGGTCCGCCTTAGGCGGATTCGGGAAATATCCGGGTTAGCCTGCATTATTCACGAATCTTTAGAATTCGTGAATAAGCACCCGCAACAAATTGAAAATCTTGGTTGCGGGTTTCGACAGGGTGCTTTCGCACCCGCTCAAGGCTAACCCTGAGCGAAGGCCTAAAAAGGCCACAGTCGAAGCCCAAAGGGCGGATTGTTCATGGAGCCAGCAGGGGGTCATGAATAATCCGGGTTAGGGGGAGCCATGAACGAGCAACTACTGAAAACCGCCGTAGACTGCGTCAAGGAGGGCGGCGCTGTTCTTCTGAACTACTACAATAAACTTGAAACGTTGCAGATCCAGTCCAAAGGTCGCTTTGACTACGTGACTGAGGCAGACCTGGCAGCACAGGAAGCCATCGTCCAACTGATCCAGAGTCGCCACCCGGATCATGAAATATTGGCCGAAGAAGACGAGAGCAGTACAGGCCAGAACGCGAGCCGCTGGTTGGTGGACCCACTGGACGGCACCACAAACTTCATTCACGGTTTCCCCGTTTTTGCGGTGAGCGTTGCCCTGGAATATAAGGATGCCATAGTTTTGGGAGCGGTATACGATCCCTGCCGCCAAGAGCTTTTTCTCGCTCAGAAAGGGCATGGTGCCACCCTTAATGGCCGTCCTATTCAGGTTTCCAACCGACGAAAGGTTGATGAAGCTCTGGTGGCCACTGCTTTCCCCTGGAGGGAGAAAACAATTTTATCTCACTATCTCAAAGGGTTTAACCGGGTCTTTGCAAAGGTGAGCGATATGCGTCGAGGTGGGTCCGCGGCCCTGGATCTCTCCTATGTGGCCTGTGGTCGTTGCGAAGGCTATTGGGAACTTGGCCTCAGTCCCTGGGACATTGCTGCCGGCCACCTCCTGGTGAAGGAAGCAGGAGGATATATTTCAGACTTTAGCGGCGGGAACAATCATATCTGGACCGGCGACGTGGTTGCCGGCAATCAGTCCATACACACCTTCCTGCTGGAGATTCTCCGGGAGGTTTTTGGTGGTAATGTGTCTGAGCATGGAGCATAGAGCTTTTCTCACTGGACAGTAGGCAGCAGGCTGTAATAAGCATATCTGGATGAGATTAGGTAATTGCAGGATTATTCAAATCCGAATATCGAATATCGAATATCGAAACAAATTCAAAATTCGAATTTTCCAATGTTCAAAACAAAGACTGCCCCACGAATATAGAGCCTTCTGGGTTTTGGTCATTTAAATTTTGGGAATTCGGATTTGTTTCGGATTTCGTGCTTCGGATTTCGAA
>PPDG01000550.1 GCA_002899795.1 Desulfobacteraceae bacterium
CTTTAAACTATCTCTGTACCTCTTTGGGTAATCCCCCGGTACTTATAATTTAGAAAGGGGCGAACCCAAGGTGGAGTCCGCCCCTTCAATAACCTAGGCAACTTTTAACCGATGACAGCAAGGGTATTCCCTTTTTGCACCGAATCGCCGTTTTTGAAAGGTATGGAAAGAACCGTCCCGGAAACGGGTGCAGTAATGGAGTTCTCCATCTTCATGGCCTCGAGAATGAGGACCACGTCTCCTTCATTTACCGAATCACCTTCCTTGACCTCATAGCGAATGACCATCCCCGGCATGGGCGCCTCAATTGAGGTGCCTCCTTCCACAACCGGCTTTGGAGCGGGTGCTGCCGCAGGAGCTGGCGCGGGAGCTGCAGGCGCAGCGACGGGAGCTGGGGCTACCGCCGCTTGCGGCATCATGGGCGTCACCGCCGTCACCACAGGTGCACCCCCCACTTCATCCACTTCCACCTCGAAATAGTCACCATCCACAAATACATTGAAGGCCCGAAGTCCCGGACTCTTCTCCGGTGCCGGTTTTTCCACCTTCTCCACCAGCTTGCCGGCCTTGGCCAGAGCAATGAGACGGTCCCCTTCCTTTGCCTGCTCCAGAGTTTTGGGCTTTACTTCTTCGGGGACTTCTTCCAGGTTATATTTCCACTTCAAGAAACGAACACCGGTGGTGGGATAAAGGGCCACGATCAGCAAATCATCAATGTCTTTGGCCAGATCTCCGGCCATGGCCTTGGCTTTATCCAACTCTGGTTCCAACACATCTGCCGGTCTCACTGTAATGGGCTTTTCCCCACGCTCATAGCCCTTCAAGGCCTTCTTTCGCACCTCAGGATCAATGGGTACAGGCGTTTCTCCGTACAAACCGTAACAGAGATCCTTCACTTGAGCGGTGATCATCTTGTAACGCTCATCCTCGGTATCGAAAAGAACATTGTTAACCGTCTGAATACCAACGATCTGGCTGGTAGGAGTAACCAGGGGTACCTGACCCAATTCTTTGCGTACCCGCGGCAATTCGGCAAAGACCTCATCGATACGATCCAGGGCATCCATATCTCGCAGCTGGTTGACCAGGTTGGAGAGCATCCCTCCTGGAGTCTGATGCAAAAGCACATTGATGTCTATTACCGAGAGCTTGGTGTCGTCTAAAAGATGTCTATACTTGGGAGAAATTTTTTCGATGTACTCAGAAAGCTCAGCCAACTTCTTGATGTCAAAGCCCGTATCCCGACTCGTTCCCTTCAGGGTCATCACCAATGGTTCCAAAGCCGGGTGTGAGGTCCGATAGCCCCAGGGTGACAACACGGTGTCAACAATATCCACTCCAGCCTCTATGGCCTTCAACAGGGCCATGCAGGATTGGCCTGAAGTGAAGTGGCTGTGGAGATGAATCGGTACCTTTATGTCCTTTTTGAGGTCTTTAATCAGCATGTAGACATCGTAGGGCGAGACAAGACCCGCCATATCCTTGATACACACCGTGTCTGCCCCCATGTCCTCCAACTCTTTCGCCTTCTTAACGTAATAGTCGGTATTATAGACATCCCCGCCCATTCTTGGCTCTGTGAGGGAGTAACAGATAGCGCCCTGGAAGTGCATGTCCATTTTTTTAATAATAGGCACAACCGTCTCAAAATTGCGTAAATCATTCACAGCATCAAAGACCCTGAATACTTCGATGCCGTTTTCCGCTGCCCGCTCCACGAATATCTCGGCAACATCGTCGGCATAGTTGCGATAGCCCACCAGATTCTGTCCCCGGAGCAACATCTGCAACGGCGTGTCTTTGAGATATTTTTTTAGTGTCCGCGGCCTTTCCCACGGATCCTCTCCGAGGAAGCGATGCATGGTGTCAAAGGTTGCACCACCCCACACGCCCATGGCCCAAAAGCCAATCTCGTTCATCTCCTCCGCTATAGGTATCATGTCTTCGGTGCGCCCTCTGGTGGCAAAAATGGACTGGTGCGCATCCCGAAAGGTTAAATCTTGAATCTTGACCGGATTGGTCACCTTTACCTTTTCCTCCACCAGTCCAGCCGTAAGTTTCGTGTGCTTGTCTGCCATAATCCTCTCCTCTTAGTCTCTCCTTAAGCGCTGCTCACTCTTTCCTCAAGCACTCAATTCAGTGTAGGTTAACCTGAAAGAATCACAATCAGCAGGTTGTGCCGTGGCGCCAGAGGTAATAGCCCTCAACATTAGAGAACCATACTGTCCACTAGCGCATTACCCGCAGCTGAAGTAACCTGCGCATTTCCATCATTGCCTGTCTGCCAGACGCGGACCACAGACCTGCCGCCCCCAGGGCGGGAGCAGAAACTGGTTGACTCAACGCTGCCATGGCGAGTTGCTGCTCTTCTTGACTCCTAAGGTATCTGTAGACTGCGGCAACCGCGGCAGTCAGTCGTTTTTTCTTACGCTCGTCCATTTTCCTAATCATCCTTGCTTTGCTGCGAGGTTACCAGCCGCTGTTCCAATCTGTTTTTTGAGGTGAAGAATCACGCTGCTCATCTTGACTTTCAGCCGGCGGTCAGTCAAAAAGAGCCAATTCCTAACAGGACTGTACCGTTCTCCTACACGCGAGGCTTTTGCTAGTGGCTTCCAAGTAGTCTAAGTCTAACGAATGGAGGGATTCCAACCACCTCGTGGCCGAGAGACCATCGCATCCCACAGCCAAGGTCTTCTCATACTAAAGATCAAGCTCTGCACTTATACCCTGCATAGCCCGCAGGCTCAGCTCCGCGAAGTCGGCAAGCGGTACCCCTATTTCCTCGCAAAGCCTGATCTGATCTCGATTCACTCGCCTGGCGAAATCTTTCTTTTTCATGCGCTTCAGAATGGACTTGGGCTTTACACTTGCCAGTCGCTTGTCCGGATAGACCAGGGCTGTTGCTATAACCAAACCGGTGATAGACTCGGCACAGGTTAGAGCGAAATCGAACGTGGACTTCCTCTCCAGGCCCAGAGCTTCTGCGTTATGAGCCTTGATTGCAGTGATCGCTTCAGGTGGCAAATCACTACCTGCCAGGATGTCAGCCGTCCGCAGCCCATGCCCCGAGGGCTGGTCGGCGGTCTCTTCGAAGTCTAAATCGTGTAACAGACCC
>PPDG01000448.1 GCA_002899795.1 Desulfobacteraceae bacterium
AGAATGAAAAAATCCTAAGCACGAAATCACAGTGCTTTAGGTGACGGGTGTCAGGAATAAGGAAAAAGAAACATCGAAGCTGACATCTGAATACTGAAACCTGAACACTGAAACCTTAGTCATTGTAATTTGTGATTTGGAATCTTTAGTCACTCTGCAAACTGCCGCAAGAGAGGAAAAACTATTGAAGCTCCCACCTCAGGGGCAGCCCAAATGCTGAGCTATGCCCGAACCAGAAAGTAAAAGATACCTTCGACGATTGTCGTAAGCACCCCATATTTCATAGCTAGATAGACGAAGGGTAGGACGATAAAGATGCCATAGCGTCCTAAGCGCAGGTAGGACTCTCTCAGTCTAACCGGAAGCAGGCCCGCTAACAGCTTAGAGCCATCCAGAGGTGGCACCGGCAAAAGGTTGAAGAGCGCCAGGATGATATTTATGTAGCAGGAAAAAACCAGGAGGTCGACGAACAGTGGAGTCGTTGAGGCTGGTAGATATCGAAGTCCCAGAGCAAAGAGCACAGCCAGGGTGATATTGGTGAGAGGTCCAGAGGCAGCCACCAGCATCATTGCTTTATTTGGCTCTCTCAGAAGGGAGGGATTTACCGGAACCGGTTTGGCCCAACCTATCAGTATGGGAGATTGAGCGAAGTGGAGAAGTAAAGGCAAAACCACTGTTCCGAACGGGTCAATGTGTTTGAACGGGTTTAAGGTAAGGCGGCCGGCGTCACGCGCAGTAGGATCACCCAGACGAAGCGCGGTGTAGCCATGGGCTACCTCATGCAATATTACGGAAAATAGAAGCACCACAAAGATCAGTACTTTCGCAAGAGTCAACATGACCATAGGATAAATGTCCCTCCGTTAAGTTTGCTCTGCCATCAACAGCATAAAGCCGCTCTCATGGGACGTCAAGCAACCATTGTTAAATTGTTTGTCAGGCTGCAAGTAGCGCTTGTCTCTCTTGCCTAATCTTGGGGCTTGTTATAAGATGCCTCCATGTACTGCTAACCGTTTGGCCTGTCACATCACAGCAGGTTTTCACTGACAGCGTTCGGGTCAGCAAAACCAGTCGTTATGCGCACTTGTGTGTCCGCCTCTTAATTGTCCAGTTTGCTGCCAGTGAATAGGAGCTTGCCATGAAGGTATTTGTCACAGGAAGTACAGGGTTTGTAGGCAATCATGTTCTACATACTCTCCTGGATCGGGGCCACCAGGTGCGAGCTTTGGTGCGACCGGGTTCGGAGTACAAACTGAAACAACCGGATAAGGTAGAGGTAATCGCAGGTGAGGTTACTGAAAGCGCCGATCTGATTCAGGGTATGAAAGGATGCGATGCGGCCATCCATTTGGTGGGTATCATCCGAGCCTTTCCAAGTCAGGACATTACCTTCGAGCGGCTGCACACTGAGGCCACGGCCAATGTCATCGAAGCTGCCAAAGAAACAGAGATTACGCGGCTCCTTCATATGAGTGCCCTAGGGGCCAGGGAAGATGGCCCCACTCCATACCTGCGGACCAAATTCGCCGCTGAAGAGCTCGTGCGTCAGAGCGGGCTGAACTACGCTATCTTTCGCCCTTCCCTAATCTTTGGCAGGGGTGGGGAAGCGATAAAGATGTTCGGGGACATGGTAAAGAAGTATGTGGTTCCCATCATCGGGGATGGCCAATACCGTTTGCAGCCGGTTAGCGTTACCACAGTAGCTCAAGGGTTCGAGAAGGGGCTTGACCCGGAAATCGCTAAGGATCAGACGCTGGATGTGGGCGGTCCCGACAACGTAACTTTCGATGAAATCATGGATACTCTGGCCCGGGTGATGGGTAAGTCCATCGTAAAGATTCACATGCCGGTTCTGCCCTTACGACTGGCCACTTCCGCGCTCCAGCACGCTCCTGGATATCCCCTCACCACAGATCAGATCACCATGCTGCTGGAGGGCAGCACCTGCGACGAGAAACCTTTCTATGAACTTCTTGGCCTTACTCCGAGCTCTCTCGAGCAAACCTTGAGAGACGCCATTTGGTGAGATTCTGTCGACCGAGGAGATATGGGATGTGAGATGTTAGAAACAAGTGTCTATCTCACATCACACATCCCACATCAGCAAACGATCTTCTTTCTCTACAGCACTGATTCCTTGAACTCCTCCCATCCTACTCTATTGATGAGCGCTCCTAATCGTTCCCCACTTTTGGCGTTGGCTTTGTAGAAATTGACAATAACGCCAACAAGGTTCAGTACCTGCTCAGCATCGAGACCGTTGGTTAGATCACGGGCGAGTTGAGGGTGGCGACCCAGTTTGCCACCAACCAGAACTCTGTAATCGTTGGCTGTAGTGCTAATTGCGCTGTTGGGACACACTCGGGCACAGACACCGCATTCAACGCAGAGATCTTCCTCTATGGACACCAGCAATCCGTCATCTAATATTATTGCTGATTCCTGGCAGACAGCCTCACACTCACCGCAAGCAGTGCACTCCTCGGGCTCACAAGAAATATGGGCCTGGCCGATAATACCGATATCCTTGATCTGTGGCTGGGAACAAGCATTGGGACAGTCTGCCAGAGTTACCCGAAGCTGGTGATGTAACTTCACATGGTCGCCCAATTGTGAACGGAGAAAGCTAAGCAGGTCTGCCTTTTCGAGCAGACTTTCAAGGTTGGAAACCAGGTCCGCTGAAGTGACTACAGCGTTCTGGCAGCCACTCGAGCCAAAACAGGCCTCGACGCTATAGCCTTTGACTCCCTCGCTAAGACGTTTCAGATGATTCCGCTTGCTCTCTTCCAGATCGGCCTTGGTGACGCGATTGCGGCCGGCAGCGGCAACCTCTTCTTCCACTTTTTTGCGCACCTTGGTGCGGACAAAAAATGGAACACGGCGGAGTGTCTTCTCAGCCTCACTGTCCCAGGTTATTTTCATATGCGCACAGCCCTCCTCAATACCAATTGGCAATTCTGGAGGAATTCTAATCCATATAGCCGCTGATGACAATTTTCATTGCAGAATGCAGATTGTAGACTTGTATTATCAGTTCATTTATGTCTTTCTGAAATCTACAATCCTAAATCTCAAATCTTCAATTGTTACTACCCATACAGCCGCAGCG
>PPDG01000266.1 GCA_002899795.1 Desulfobacteraceae bacterium
CATTTTATTGTAGTTCGCTCGCTAACCCCGCAGCCCCGGCGACGGGATTTCCGCTCCGCTCCAACAAGCTACGGGGAATGCGCTCGCTGTAGCATTTTCGTAGCTCGCTGTAATCTTTATAAAAAGGTGAAGAGCGATGAGTATGCCCCTACTGATTGCCAGCATTCTGGTGGGAATTCTGGTGACCTGTGTAGGTATTTACCGTGCTTACACGCAGGGCGAGTTCATGCCCCTGGTCCTGGGCATGCTAGTATTGATGAGTTGCGCAGCTAATTACCTCAAACGGCATACCAAAGAGGAAGACGGGGAAGAGCAATCCACAGATGAGGCGGGCAACGGTTAAACTGGGAGGACGCTCTTATCCGCGGTTGCAGCAGATAATTAGCGAAATATCCGGGCTAAGGTTTGCAAGCGGTGACCAGCATACGTTTGTTGAGAAGACCGTAATCATCGGCCTTTGGGTGAGAAACCAGAAGACCACCACAGTCGATTTGCTGGAAGCCGCTTTCAGTGAGCAGTGCTTCCAGTTCTTTAGGCTGGAACAAGCGAGCGAAGTAGGTGACGTCTCGGACGAGACCACGCCGCTTGCTCAGTACAATTTCTCGCACCAAGACCCCTTCTTTCAGTAGTTCTCGTTCTCGGCAGACCACCACATCCTCATTGGCCTCGTGCCAACTGCTAGGTTTGAACTGTTTGCGAGCATAGTCACTGTGGATCAAGTCAAGGAGTAACTTGCCGCCGGACCTAAGCAAACGGCAAATCTCCCGAAGGACTTTCAAGTTCTGGCTGTCCTCCTTGAAGTATCCGAATGAATTGCCCATGACCATTACCACATCGAAGCTGCCATCGGCCAAGCCAACCTCACTCGCATCGCCTCGACAAAAATGTACCGAGCAGCCTACTTTCGCGGCATCGTGGGAACCCACTCGCAACAGAACCTGCGAATAGTCCACCACCGTAATTTTCTTGTATCCACGTCCGTCCAATTCTATCGCATGGCGCCCTTGCCCACCGCAGAGATCAAGAATTCGATCGTCGGGACTGAGATCCAGGGTGGCCTCAACCATATTAATCTCAGTAGCAGTAGTCTCTGGGCAGCACACAGTGCGGGCGTCGGTGACAAGGTAGGTCTCGTCAAAAATATGTTGCCACCAGGTAGGATCGTAGCCATCCATAACTACCTCTCGACTACCGAAATGGGGCTAATGAACTGGTAATATAAGGAAATTCTAGGTGCGAAAGATACAAATTCGAAATCCGAATATCGAAATTCGAAACAAATTCGAATTCCCAAAATCCGAATGACCGAAACAAGAGACATATTTTCTTGACTAGTTACGTTTTGAACATTTGAGAATTAGGATTTTGGATTTGTTTCGTGCTTCGTGCTTCGAATTTCGGATTTTTCATCCTTCCTGATCGGGACCCAAATTGGGGACTCGAAATTAGCGTCCCTTCAATAGACGCCTACGGCACCTTACTCCTTTGGATGGCAGCCGAAGGAGAAAAGCCCATCGCTGGCCATCAAAGCCGGTTGACCGGTCCAGGGGGCTGTCCTGGCAATGGCTTCCTCTTCAGCGGTGATATGGACGAAATCGTCCAACCTTCCCGCGCGCCACCACTCCGTCAGCTGCACAGCGTCAGCCCACAGGTTCTCGCAGTAGACTTGAAGTTGTTGCATCTGAGCCTCATTTATGAGACGCGGCCGCCAAGCGGTCTTGATGGGGCCCAGCAGATAGGTGTGCCCCATGGCCACGGCCTGCTCATTCACTTCCTGGCGAATTTCCTCGAGTATGCTGTACTGCACTCGACAAATGGCTGTATTGATTTGCGCAGCCACTTCGCCCCCGGGTGTGGTTCCTGACAGCAGAGCAAGCGCCTGGGTTCCCCCTCCAGCCCCTACATTAGTAGGAATACCGCCAAAACGTCCAAGAAAACCGATCAGCCCCGCATCTGTGATGAGGCAGCGAAAATCCGTCTGCCACCTCTGTAATCCTACCCTTTGCTCCTCGCTGAAAAGCCAGGGGGAGTCTTCCGCCCACAGATGGAGCGGTACCAGTTCCTGCACAATATAATTGCCGGCCGTGAGAGCCTCCTCCAGATCTGCATCCGGGTCTTCACTCTTGAAGCCGATAAAGATCCCTTCGCCCGAATAGCCTTGTACGGGCTTGAGCACGAGCCGATCCCAATTCTCCCTGGTCCATGTCACCAAATCCTTTATGACTTCACCCTCGGGTCCGGTGGCATCTCTCTCATACAACTGCCTAGTCCAGGGGGTTCTTTGAACTGTGGTCTCACTCAACTGCTTACGAAGGGAACCGGTAACTGCTTCAAATACCCCTTTGCCTCCTGCAGGCTCCATACCGCGGGGGTTCACAACCAGATCATCCTTGATGGCTTGACGCAGGGCCGTGAGTGGTTCATCTTTTTCCATCTTTATAAGCACGTCATTGTTAAAATCCATAAAGATCAAGGTTACCTGGACGCCCCGGTGGTGCAAAGATCCCTGATGATAGTCTAGCTCCTGCGGGGCGGCCAGTGCCGCCGTTACGTCATCGATGTTATCTAGATATTGGACAAAATTCCGGTTTTCAACAACTGTATCCAGGGTATCCGGTTCAGCCACCAGAACGATGTGAGCTGCTTTGTTTCCGTGGCGTTGCTTATGGGCTCGAAGCAAGGTGGCGGCAAAAGCAGGTACCGGATTCAAATACTCATGGTCAAAATCAAGACTAATATCCAAGCCCACATGAGGCCGCAGCAGATGCCAAGCTAGCTTACCCAACTCCTGGGTGATTCGTTGATATTCCCAACCACCAGGACTGCCGAGATTCCACTCCGAGTGATAACCCAAAAAATCTTCCACAGATACCTCCCTAGTTAGTGTCCATCCGGAAATCAAAGATTTTTGGATGGAGCTGTCAGTCATCAGGGTTCAGCCGTCAGTCTAACTCCCTGATCTTAAATGTTTTTTGCTGAAAGCTGATCGCTGATCGCGCTCATCCGGAAATACCCTTCCCCTCCCCTGGCGGGAGGGGATAAAGGGGAGGGGGAATTGGTAAATAGCTGAATATAAATTATTTTTCCACCCCC
>PPDG01000263.1 GCA_002899795.1 Desulfobacteraceae bacterium
GATCTGCACTGCAACAGTGGCACTCGTATTTTTTCCTTCCTCTCTTCCTTCGTGGGGGATTCCCTTCCATCACTTGACCCACTCCTCAGGCCGGAATCTTTCCACTACGTCCTATCTCAATATCATGGATTGGAATCAGAATATCGCCCAACTCTTTAACTCGTTGGGCGCTCTCATAAGCCTCGATGGCATTGAGGTGTACACCTGGAGTTACAGCAGGACCTACACTTGGGAAGTTGTCAGCATTGCAACAAAAACCAGTAATAACCGCAGTCCCCCCATCGGTCTCCACCGCCACGGATTGGCCGCCAGGGGTGTGCCCCGGTGTCAATACAACCCGAACCCCGGGAACAATTTCCGTATCGCCTTCCACGGGGACTACCTCTGATTCGTCCAGCAGGTCAGAATAATAGCGGTGATCGAGAGGGTGGGGTGACTTGAAAAAATCGAGTTCTGCCTGCTGCACATAAACCTTGGCCTTTGTGCATTTGTAGGTGTTTTCGCAGTGATCGTTGTGCAGATGAGTCTGAATGACTATGTCCACATCCTCCGGCTTCAGATTCACCGTGGCCAGAGCCTCCTCAAATTCCATTATCTTCAAGCCGGTGTCCTCCGCAGCCCCTGGGGGAACCATGAATTCCTCCATGCCGGTATCCACCAGGATTTTTTGATCACTGCCCTCTAGGTAGAACACATAGATAGGTAGATAGATACGCTTGCCGTAACCTTTTTGGTAAGTCATGATTCCCTGATCAGTCTCATTAATGCCCACAACCAGAGGGTGGATCATATATTTACTCATATCATACAACCTCACTCAATATTCAACTCATTACACAGATTAGCATTAAAAAACTAAACTATTCTTCCTTTTCATGCTGCTTGCGCCACTTTTCATACCAACAACTGAAATCATACATACCCTGGTAGCGATCTTGACCGCGGAAAAGGCCCTGCGATATCTCCAAGACTCCCTTGACATATTCGGGTGAGTAGTCGGGAATCCTATGCTCAGAAAAATATCTCTCGTGCAGTTCATGGCCGGAGTCCAGAGTAGTCTTTTCACCTTTGGCCTCCTGCTTTAACTTGTAGCCCAACGGCTCCTTGGGCAGCATAAAAGGGTCCCATTCCTCATACCCTTTCTTCAGTATGCGCTTCTGGCTTCTCGGCGACATGGCCTCAAAAAGGTCCCTTTTCTTTTTTTCTTCTTCGGGAGTTAATTTTGCCATAGCTCCGTGGTCCTACGCTCAACACCTGCAAAAGTTCCATGCAATCATGCCCAGGCGAGCATCATCAGGGTCTAACGCCGCCCACGGCAAATCCGAAATCCTAATTCCAAATTTCCGTCTACTCCGTAGGCGGCGACCCATTCTCCCCGAACTCACAAGGCCTGAGGATCTCCAACTCTTCCCGGTTCGCCTCTCTGACCTTCTCCACCTTGACCTGGTAGATAAGGGCTTTACCGGCAAGTGGATGATTGTAATCAAGAACGATCCTGTCAGGTTTCTTCTCTAATACCAGGTACCCGAAGGTGACCAGGTGCTGCGGGTTGATGGCCCGGACCCAGCGACCCTCTTCCAGATTCTTCCCCTGCGGAAATTCCGCAAAAGTTTTCTCCTGAATCAGGCTGGGATCGTACTGACCAAAACCTTCATCGGGGCCCACGGTGATTTCCACCTCATCTCCTTGGGACAAGCCAATTACCCTTCTTTCCAAACCCGGAATTACCTGATTGTAGCCCGTTACGAACTCCATATGGGCTAAGGCCTCCGCAGGATCCCCCTTGACAATTTCGCCATTTTCTAATCTTGCCGTATACTTAAGGATTACATAGCTATTTTCAGACTGAATTGTCACTATACACCACTTCCCTCTCTAGCCGCAGCCCAGCTCTTTTGCTATTTCGGGGTTAACCTGAAAACCCAACTCGGTTGCCTTTTCGCAGTGGGTTTTGGCTGCCTCCAGGTCGCCCTTGGCGCGGTATGCATGAAGCAAGTTGTTATGGGCCAGAGCAAAGCTAGGATTCAAATCGAGCGCCTTGAGATTTTCCCTAATCGCAGACTCCAGGTCATCTTTTTGGAAATAGGCACCCCCAAGATTTGCCCTTACCGCAGCTTGATTGGGATCAATCTCCAGGGCCTTCCGGTACTCGGCCATTCCTTCATCCAGTTTTCCTTGTTGGATCAGGGCGAATCCGAGATTACTGTGAGCTAGAGGATGGTTGGGGTTTATCTCCAGTGCCTTCTGGTTGGCCTCAATGCATGCCTCTAAATTACCTTTGCGCAGGTAAATTCCTCCCAGGTTGATATACGCCTCCACCAGTTTAGGGTCATAAACTATGGCCTGTTGGAAGCATGTAATTGATTCGTCCAGTTGCTCCCTCCGCGCATAAGCGAGGCCCAAGTTATAGTGGAGTGGAGCCGAATAGGGCGTGGCTAAGAGCTGCTTTCTCAAGGCGCGAAAGACCTTATCTTCAGTAACTTCCTCTTTCTTCTTTTCTTCCATGATCATCTACTCCATATGCAATAAATTAGGGAACCCAGCTAATTCGTTAAATCGTATAATGGTAAACCCTTCGACAGGCTCAGGGCAGGCGGTAAGCAGTAAGCGGTATCTCACATCCCACATCCCACATCCCACATCTTAACAACAAATGACAGCGAAGCATACTGACGCCGAAGGCACATGACGGCGTAGCCATGTGACCTAGGGAAGGGGAGGGGGATACTCAACGCTTATCCACACTTTTTTTCTCATCCTCCAAAGCAGCTTCAATGGCAGCTATCTCCGCCGTCACCAGTTCTACGGGTGTCCGCGCTCCGAGCTTCTGGTATAGGTTTAAGGCCTGGCTCAGACGCTCCAATGCTTTCTTGAGCTGTCCAGCCTTGTACTGCAGCTCACCCAATCCTGTGAGCACAAATGCGAGTCGATCCGCCACCCGGTGTTGTTCATAATACTTCAAAGCTTCCTCAAATCTCTCCATAGCGAGTTCAAATTCTTCCTGGTCGCGATACACCAGGGCCATTTTTTCGTTGAAGTGGGCTATCCCAAGTTGATCGTTGTGGCTCTGACAGATATCCTTGGCCCTGCTAA
>PPDG01000046.1 GCA_002899795.1 Desulfobacteraceae bacterium
CTCTGTCGTCTGTCCTCTTCCCTCCTTGCCACGCCGTAGCCTTGGCGAAGGCGGGTGCCGTCTGATCTCTGCCCTCTGCTTTCTTGACCTGTTAGCTTGGAGCCATTATATAAATAAGGGCCATCAAAAAGACGCCAAAAAAGACGAAGAGGCATCAGAGTATGGAAAGAAAAGGCTGGTCAGCAAGGGTTGTGCTGCGGTACGCGCTGCTCCAGATACCCTTCACCGCCTTAGTGGTTGTTGTCCTGATCTTGCTGCGAGAATGGGTAGACCTCCCTATCTGGTTTGTCTGTGTTCTGGTTGCACTCTTGGTAATAAAAGATATAGCTCTGTATCCCTTTGTTTGGCGGGCCTATGACCCGGAAAGCCCGGCACTGACAAACCAGATGGAGGGAGCACGGGGTATAGCCATTGAAGACTTACACCCTACGGGCTATGTCGAAATTGGGGCCGAACGATGGCAGGCAGAGGTGACCGGAGACGGTCCTTCAATTCGGCGTGGACAACGCGTAAGAGTGCGTGGAATCCGCGGGCTCACTCTGTTGGTTCAACTCGACACGGAAAACTAGGGCAATCTTCCAAGGGGTCTGTCATGTCAATGTATTTTTATGATGATACTGATGATTGGCCAGAATACAAAATCATCAAAGATGAGATTCAGCGGCTGGAAATGGCACATCTCGAGGTCAGCAAAGAATTGCAGGAAGCTGAGTCTGCCTCTATGTCTGATCCTGCAAACGAGGATGCAAAAGCCAACATAGATGGAATTAAGCAGAAACTGAAAGAGATTGAAAAAAGACTCAATGATTCTCTTAGCATGTACCGATAGAGGTTACATTCTGGGCGTCCCCTCTGTTCCTGCCTTGTAAATTCCGCAATCAATCCAGTAGCCAGTAGATTAGCATAGGGCATCCTTCGACCCCTTCGATAAACTCAGGGCAGGCAAGCTCAGGACAGGTAGGGCATGGAGCATAGGGCAAATCCAAGATCTGTCACTCTATGTCGTTCTTTACCTATTACAACAAATGACAGCGAAGCATAATGACCTAATGACGGCGAAGCCACATGACGCGAAGCTCGATGAGAGCTGAGCACTGCTGCCAGCTGTCTTCCCCCATGCCCTCTTCGGCATGGTTTACAAAAATACAGTCAACGTGGTAGAAGTCACCTCTGATGGATATAGGTAACTTTGGGCTTCAGGTTGACCTTAATGGTGTTTCGGCTAGGTAGGCGAAAAAGAGAAAGTGAGGTAGAGCCATGCAGGATTGGACGCCCTTCGTACAAAGCGTGTTGTTAGTTGGCTTAGGTTGGCTTTTGAGTGGGTTACGGCCTTGGTTGCAAAAGGCTAAGACAAGAAAAGCAAATTGGCGTGCAATGAAAACTGAAGTGTCGATATGGAAAAGAAAGGCAGATCAATTTAAGGGGGAGCAAATTCTAGGCCCGCTATATCGTTTGCCCATTATTAATTTTTGGAATTCGCTCATGAATCTTATAGGGAGTGGCTTTGATAAGGCTGATCAAATTGACCGACTTTCTGATTTCTTTCTTAATGCAAATGGCTTCAATCGTGGCTTAGACAATATAGATTCCTACATAAAAGCTGGGTTTAAGGAAGATGCAGATGAAATCAATAGAGAAAACACGCGCAATCGAGTGTACGCCAATGAAATTATGCGTCTCTATCCAAATGTAATTGAAATTCTCGACAAACAGCTGTGATGATTACAATGAAAAGTAAATTGAGACGGATCAAAAGGAGAAATACTATGAAATACGTTTTCACACTTTTTCTTATGTTGCTTGTTTCATCCACTGCCAATGCTGCTGGGACGTTCGTTTCGTATGAGGTTAATGGAGAACCTTATGAGGGATATTTTGTCAGCCCTTCTTCCGATGCAGCACTGGTACTGCTTGTCCATGACTGGGACGGTCTGACTGATTATGAAGTGAAACGTGCCAATATGTTAGCTGATATGGGGTATGCGGTTTTTGCTGCCGACTTGTTTGGTGCCGGAGTTAGACCAACAGAGGTAAAGGATAAACGCCAGCACACCGGTGAATTGTATAAAGACCGTGATAAAATGCGCGCCTTGTTACAAGCTGCACTGAAAACTGCAAAATCTAAGGGTGCCAATGTCCATAATGCTGTGATGATGGGATACTGCTTTGGTGGGGCTGCCGTACTTGAGTTCGCCAGGTCAGGGGCAGACTTGAAAGGCTTTGTCACCTTTCATGGGGGATTGAAAACACCAGCAGGTCAAGACTACTCCAAAACAAAGGGAAAATTGCTCATTCTGCATGGCACAGCAGATAAAAACATCACCATGGATCAGTTCGCCAAGCTTGCCGCTGAGCTGGAGGAAAAGGGTATTTCACACGAAATGATTACCTACGGTGGAGCACCACATGCCTTTACGGTGTTTGGTGAGAAGCGATATAGAAAAGAGGCTGATAAAAAATCATGGGAACGTTTTTCGGAATTTCTTACCGAGACACTTAACTGATCAAGAAAATCAAAGAATTCAGTAGCCAGAATCCAGTAGTCAGTAGTCAAAGGTTTCAGGTGTCGGGTGTCAGGTGTCAGGGAAGAAAATCAAAAAAACTGAAACTTGAAACCTCAGTCTTTGAGATTTGGGATTTCATAAACTCTAGTACTCCAAGCCAGCTCTCGATTTTTGCCGGAAGAGCCATTGAACTCTGACTTGGCCCTTAGGTTGTGGCTTTTAGGAAGTCGGTTATGGTCTCTTCCTCTATTGCTACGATAGAAGCTTGTGGATTTTGACTTCCGCCAATATTGACAATATCGCCATGTTTAAGCTTGGCACAAATTACTTGCATACCATTCACTGCTGTGCCTTGCTTGCTACCTTCGTCACCAACGAACAACTCGTCTCCCCATCGTGCGATGCGAGCATGCCTGCGTGAAACGTGTGGATCATCAAACATAATATGGTTCTCGGCACCGCGCCCAATAAATCGAACATCTCCATTTCGGAGGGTGTATTCCCTAATGGTGAAGTTTTGGAATCTCAATTCAAGCTTAAACATGCTTTTCCTCAATTCGTTTTACAAGACCGCTGTTCAAACATCTGC
>PPDG01000045.1 GCA_002899795.1 Desulfobacteraceae bacterium
CTTGGCGCTTTTTCAGGATGGTACGCCAGCTCAACCCAGCCTGGGCCCCCTCCAAAATTAGAAATTCGAACAGTACCCGCTCATCGTGCACTGGAGTACCCCATTCGGTATCATGGTACTCTCGGTAAAGCCGGTCAGTCTCCGCCCACTTGCATCTTTGTTTCATCTTTGCTCCCTCATTCGTTTCCAGATGGCAATTACAGATGTCAGACTGGTTTCAATGAGAAAAGGGTTTTTTTGTGCTTGTTTGTCCCTTCTGCCTCTGCTATTCAAAACGTTTACACTACACTACCCTATGAATGAAATGAAAACAGTAAGCCAACAAGCGACATATCGTAATCAGCCCGTGGCAGGAGCTGTGTGTGTGTTGGTTGCCTCGTTCACCTTTGCGGTGCTGGGAGCTCTGGTAAAGGTTGTCTCAGTCTCGCTCAGCAATGAGATGGTTGTGTTCTTTCGAAACTTCTGCGCACTTCTCTTTATTCTACCCTGGATCTGGTACAGCCGTCCGCCGGGAGGAGTTCGAACATCATATTTCCCGCTCCACCTCCTGCGCAGTATGGCAGGGCTTGGAGGTATGTATTGCTTTTTCTATGTTATTGCTAACCTGCGACTCTCTGAGTCCTTTCTGCTTATGGCTACTGCCCCTTTATTCATTCCAATAATTGCATATGTGTGGCTCCGTGAGCCAGTTGTGCAAAAGGTGCGAGGGGCAATTGTTATCGGTTTCATCGGCATCATCCTGATTCTCAAACCTGGAATGGGAATACTTCAGCCGATTGCATTCATTGGTCTGGGGGCAGGCATTCTCGGCGCCTTGGCCATGGTCAGCATCCGGCGCATGTCCTCATCGGAGCCTACCATCCGGATCGTTTTCTATTTCACCCTGTTTGGTACCATGATCTCCGCAGTGCCCTTGGTCTGGTCGTGGCAGTCACCCAAAGCGGAAATCTGGTGGCTGCTCGGTCTCATGGGTTTGCTGGCCACAGTGGGCCAATTTCTGCTTACCAAGGGCTATAGCCTTGCTCCGGCAGCACAGGTGGGACCGTTCACCTACGGCAATGTGGTATTTGCCACCCTTATCGGCTGGATATTCTGGGGCGAAGGTTTGGATTCCTTGACTTGGGTCGGTGCGCTCTTGATCTGTCTTGCCGGTATCATTACAACCCACAGGACGGAAACACATGCATTAGTGGGGACAACTGCTGGCACGACAACACCGGTGGCCGAAGAGTTCAGAGAGTAAGAGACAATTGTTTCTCTATGATTAGGTCCAGGTGACGGCTTTCATACTATCGAGATGCTCTCCTCCCGATTGAAGAATGACCATCTCAATCAATTGCTGGGCGCTGACATCGCCACCAATCGCTGCAAGGTAACCAGTGCGGCCTAGGTCCGCCTCACTCAACCCTTCCAGGTAGCCGGCAAAGGCTGAACCGTTTTTTCGCAACAAGGCGAGAACTTCTTCTCTTGTACAATTTGTATGCTCTTTGGCATGTTGCGCGTTCATCTGGTCGATTGCCTCCATGGTGATTTCCGGAATTGCTTCACCGGCCACGATCATCCTGACAAAATCAATGGCTCCAAAGTGACCGGCGGCAACATGATGGGCCACTACACCCACAGTCCACCCTTCACCCGAACACACTTTTCGCCAATCTTCATCGGAGCAGTTGTCGACAAAGGCGATAAATTCGTTGTTGAACCCTGTGAACCGTGCGACTAGCTCTTTTGTTCTTTGGCTCATACATAACCTCCTTCATCCAAATTTACTCCAAATGTTTTTCGAGCCAGGGAGGGATATTTCCTTCCTTGGCTATTTTCTTGTTAATCCGCTGCATTACCTCCCACAGTTCTTTGAGCTCCGGGGCAAGGCTCCACTCGTCGGGTTTGGTGGCATAGTCTTCAACATTGGCGAGAAAATAGTAGCAGTGGATTGTGCAACCTCGGTACTCCTGATCCGGGTCTTTCCAGCGGACGAAGTTGCCGGGGAAAATGCCTGCTATCTGCCAGCCGTCTTTGATACACCATTTCTGGGTTATATCGTGCCAGGTTTCCACGAAGGTGGTGAGATACTCAGCGCCAGAGGCCAAGGCGGTTTTCCAGGTAACCACTCTCAGGTTCAGCATTATGTCTTTCAGCCTGTATTCCGGCAAGGTGGCTGCAAAGGTGAACTCTAACTGCAGGTTCTTCTCGATTTTAGTGAGCATGGTGGCAGCGACAACCCTTTCGGTCTCAAGCTCTACAACTACCGGCATGCAGCAGACTCTACTTCGACTATCTTCCTTCCAGTCCTCATCGAGGGCTATGAGCCCCTCGTATCTCTCCGGCATGAGCACGAACTCGTGGGGCGAACCGTAGATTTCCGGATAAGCTTTTCTAAACAGCGAGGCTGCGGAGTCGATCAGCTTTTTGGAAAGAACTTTCACCTGGAATCTACCGTCCTCAAAAGGCTCCGATTCAAATCTCTTCCAGACGACCTTTTTCTCTTTTGTAGGTCTCGTTTTGCAGGTGGTTGCCATCTCTCTGTAGGGACTACCTAGCTCGATCATGTATTATTCTCGGGGAGTAAAGGTTGGTTATGGCTTAACAAACATCTGAAAATGTCGAGGTGCCGAGTAAAAAATGAGTGAATTGAGGTTAAATATTGGCAGGAATGGAACAAAGAAGCAAGCAAGGAAGATAGAGTAGTTGTTTGCTTAAACATAGTGGATTTTTCGGTGGCTGATCCCTGCAATAGGGATCAGCCAACGGCCGCCCACTCATAAGGTTCTTCTTCAAGGGTACAGAGTCGCGACTCACTACCCAATCATGTTTTTAAGGGCAGCTATAGTCTCTTCAGGGTCCGGTCGTACAGTGTAGTCAGCGTTGATTTCCGCGTGTCGGATGATGCCATCTCCATCGATGATCAGTCCTGTGGGTAGGGGTAGTGTCCAGGAATCGTCTCCGTTGTATTTTTCCAGATCAATATTGAACTTCAGATAGACCTCTTTGAGGTCGTCGGGGAGTTTGAACTTGAGACCATAGCGCTTTGCCACCTCGTTGCCGGGATCACTAAGGATTTCGAAAGTCAGCTTTTTCTCTTCTGTAA
>PPDG01000627.1 GCA_002899795.1 Desulfobacteraceae bacterium
AAAGCGTCACGAACTCGAGCACAACCTTATTCAGACTTCCATGGACGGCATAATCGCCAATGACCGTCAGGGCAAGATCATCATTTTCAACGAGGGTGCCGAGCGCATATATGGATATACCCGGGAAGAGGCACTCTCAAAGATCCATGTGACCCAGCTCTACCCAGAAGGTCAGGCCAAACAGATTAAGAAAATGATCTACGGAGACGAATACGGGGGTCCCGGCCGGCTGATCAACTACTCGGTGGAGGTTCTCACCCAAACAGGTGAACTGGTCCCCATCCTGCTCTCCGCGACTATCATTGATGAGAAAGGCGAGGAGGTGGCAACGGTGGGCCACTTCAAGGATATGCGCGAGATCAAAAGGCTTGAGGACGAGCTGCTAACAAGCGAGCGCATGGCCACTGTGGGCCAGACCACAGCGGGAATAGCCCATGGAGTGAAGAACATTCTCCACGGTATGAAACTCGGAGCCTTCATGATAGACACGGGTTTTGACAAAGACAAACCCGAATCCCTTCGCAAAGGCTGGAACCTTGTGCGGAAGAATATCAATCGAGTATCTAAAATGACCAAAGAAATGCTGAGCTTGGCAAGTACCGCCCCGCCCGCTTTCGAGGTGTGTTCGTTGAATGAGATCGTGGAAGAGGTCTGTGAGCTGTTGGCGGAGGAGATTAGTAGAAGGGGAATAAGCTTGGTCCTTGAGCTGGACCCCTCATTGCCCCAGGTGACCGTGGATCCAGATGGTATCCACACCTGCCTTCTGAATCTCGTGACCAACGCTATCGAGGCTTTTCCGGAAGACACCAGTGGGGGCCAGGTTACCGTGTCCAGCCGCGATGAAGGAGAGGCCGGGGTGCATTTGCAGGTCAGAGACAGTGGCGAAGGTATGAGTGAAGAACTCCTGGAACGGGTTCTTGAAAATCTGTTCACCACTAAGGGAGCGCGGGGAACAGGGTTGGGTCTTGCAATTACCCAAAAGATAGTGCACGAGCACGGGGGTACCATTCAGGTAGAGTCCGAGCCCAAGAAGGGTACTTGCTTCACCATTATTCTGCCGGAGTAGAGCAAGCCCGTATATTTCATGTTTCAATAGAGGCCTTTTTTCCATAGGGCTTCAGTCTTACAAGCAACACGGGCAACACGGTAAAATTGGCAACCAGGGCGATCAGCATTGCGAAGGCTGTGAGGATGCCAAAATAGATGGTGGGGACGAATTTGGAAAGGACAAGAATAGAAAAACCTATGGTGATGGTGACCGTGGTGTAATACATGGCCCGGCCGATGCTGTCGTGCGAACGGCTAACCGCGGCTTGGTAGTCCCAGTCCACAGCCACTTCCTCACCAAAGCGATGCACGTAGTGAATGGTGTCGTCCACCCCGATGCCGATGGCGATGGCCGCGATGGTGATGGTCATGAAGTCCAGGGGGATATCCAAACCGCCCATCAGGCCCAACACCAACGGCACGGCGACCAGGTTTGGCACGAGGGCTATTAGGGCTAGTTTCACCGAGCGAAAAAGCAGGATGAACATGAGGAAAATGGCCAGGAACACAAACCCCAGGCTCAGAATTTGGGACCGGAACAGGCTCTGTAGCATATTGTTATAGAGCACCAATATGCCACTGAGATGCACCTGGTCGTCCGACAGTCCCAACTCCCGGGTCAGGTGGAGACGGATCCTCTGGAGCAGGTCCTGACGCTTGAGATTGACATCCGATTCGTACACCCGCACTGAAAAGCGAAGCTGATTGCCATCCTCTGCCAGGTAAGGAGTGATAAGGGCCTGTTTGATCTCATCGGGTAACCGCTTGTAGAGAAGGGCCAGAGTAAAATTGTCCGGTAGTTCGCCGCCATTAACCTGTTTTAGCACCTCCATGGTAGTGGACAGGGAGAGGACCTTGCCGGTCTCAACGATCCCATCCAGATAGTCCTGGATAGCATCCACCTCATCCACCTTGAAGACGTTGAACCAGTAACTACTGCCGGTGATCCCCGCCTCTCCCTCGAAGTCGGTATCATCAAAGAGGTCGTCATCCTCTTCATCATCAAAGGGTTCTTGTTTCTCCTCCAGAAACGCGGCCGGGGCATCGATCACCACGTCCAGAGGGGTGGTGCCGCCCAGTTCCCGGTCTATGAGATACACGCCCTGATAGATCTCCGTGGACTCATGGAAGTGGTCGATGAAGCGGTTCTCCACCGTGAGTTTGGATATGCCTATTATCCCAAGAACCACTGCCAGCATGGCTACTCCCAGCACCAGGTTGCCATGGCGCTCGATCAGGGGCGGGAAGAGAGCGGTTACGGCGGTGGTTAAATCCCTCGGTTTATGTGGTTTTCCGGGCTTGAGCAACATTATTGCCGCCGGGAACAGGGTGAAGGTGAATATCAAGGACACGGTGAGGCTGATGCCCATGATCCAGCCGAAATCGATCACCGGCCGGACGCCGCTCACTACCAGCGAGCCAAAGGCCACCATGGTGGTGATTACCATGTAAAAACAGGGGACGAACTTGCTGCGAACCGTCTCCCGCACCAGATAACGCTGCTCTCCATCGGGATTTTGCACATGCAACTCGCGGTAGCGGACGATGAGATGAATGGTAAGGGAGAGAACGAAGATCAACAACAGGGCGAGGAAATTGGATGACACCACGGTCAGGCGCCACCCGGCCAGTCCCAGGAATCCCATGGTAACCACGGCCGTGGCAAGAGCGGTGAGCAGGGGCAGAATAACCCAGCGTGGCTGGCGGAAGGCAATGACTAGAAGCAGTGCCAGAACTGCAATCACCCCTAGGCCGAATACCCTGATATCGTGGCGGACAAAATCTGCCATGTCGGCCACAATCATGGGCTTGCCTCCGAGATGCAATTCGGCCCGATCCCGGTGCCGGTCCATGATGGTACGGATGTTAGTGATATCCGCTTTCTCTTGCGCCATCAGCCCGGCCTTATAACGCTTGAACTCATTGGTCAAACGTATGAGTTCCCGCGCCTCCTCCGACGTCAGCTCTGATTTAAGCCGTTTTTCGCGTAATTTATTCCGGCCTTCATGCAACCGCTGATAGGTCGGATCACGACGAAAAATCAACTGCATCGCTGTGGTATCGCCATGGGGGTTCATGAGGCGATTGCGATAAAGCGGGCTCTCGCGCAGTTCCCGTTCGGCCAGGGCGAGGTTTGTGTCCGGATCCGCCAATTTGCGTACGCGTTGTTCCAGTTCCTCCAGCGACATTGGTGGACTATGAACCAGGGGCACGTCTAAGATGCTGATTACCGATTCAACCCGCTCGATGGAGTTCAGGCTATCGCGCAAATTGCGCAGATCGTCCAGGGTCTCCTTTTCGAACAATCTTCCCCGGGGCGTGTAGGTGAGGATCAGATAGTCGTCGGAGCCGTAGCGGGCCCGGATGGAGTTGTAGTAGCGCAGGTCTTCGTCGTTTTCCAGGACCAGCGAATCGGCAGAGATGTCGATCTTGAGGGCCGGAACGAACCAGCCAAAAAAGGCGGTGATCAGGAATACCAGGAGCAAGGTCGCGACCGGTTTGCCAAGTACCAGTCTGTCGTATAGCTGTGACGGCGATGTTTTCATGAATCCTCTTTCAAGGTGGTGAAAATAAAATGAATCTCAGTGATGAGGAAACGCTCTCGAGCACCGTAGTATGTCATGGAGATTTCTTAGGTGTCAAGACTATCTAGCCCGGATATTATATATGGCGGTTAATCTGTTTCCCATTGTCTGAACCACGAGCGCAGGACGCCATAAACGAGTAAGAGATAGCTGTCGACGGTTGAGAGTTTATTCAACATCGAAAACTTGGTCCTCAGGAATAGGTCAGAGTTCAATGGCTTTGTCGCCAAAGATTGCGAGCTTTTGTGGAGGTTTCAGGTTTCAGTGTTCAGGTTTCAGCTTTTTTGTTTCTTTTTCCTGACACCTGACACCCGACACCTGAAACCCTGTAATTTGGTGCTTGGAATTTGATATTTTGCAATGCTCCATCACTCCAGCAGACTGCCGTAAGGGGGAATGAGTATTGAAGTTCCCTCAGGGGGCAGCGCAAATCCAGGTCCTTTGGGCCCGGATTCTTTACTTCTTGATCTGAATAAGGAAGGGATTAGTCTTTCTGGAGGGTCTTAATTTCGTCCGGAAGTATTTTGGGCATCCTCACAGTAAAACGTGATCCGTCACCCGGAGTTGAATCTACCTGCACAGATCCTTCATGTTGCTCAATAATCTTGTTTGAGATAAAGAGACCCAGGCCTGTGCCCTCGCTTCCCTTGGAGGAGTAGAAAAGAGTAAACATTTTTTCTCTGGTCTCTTCATCCATACCGATGCCGTTGTCGGAGACATCGAAAATTATGTCATCCTTGTCCTGTCTTACCCCAAAGATGATCTTATGAGTTTTTTTGGAATTGTCTTCTAGGCACGCGTCCAGAGCATTTTCGAGAATGTTTGTCAGTGCTGACGCCAGCACCCCACCGTCCACCTCAAATTCTCCTGCGGCAGCATCGAAGTCGCGAACAAATCCGATGTTATGGCCAAAGGCCTTGGGTTCAACGGTCAGGGCCACATCATTAGCGAAGGTCAGGACATCGGTTCGTTCCCATTGCAGATCTCTCTCCTTGGCATAATAGAGCAGGTCGAGAGACATATTTCTGATGCGGCTAACCATATGCCTTACAATTTCCCAACCTTCTTTGATGCGCTCCTGGTCTTCTTTTTCGAAACCCGATTCAACCCGATACATGCCGCCGTCCAAACCTGTCAGCAGCCCTTTTATACCGTGAGAGATGGAACCTATCAAAAGGCCCAAGGATGAGAGATGGTCCTGCAACTGGCGTATCTGAGTTATATTGGTGGACATCTCCATCACATGGGTTACCTCTCCGGCAACATTCTTTATGGGCGCGGTCCAAATCAGAACATTGTACTGCTCGCCGGATTTGGCAGTTACCACCGTCTCTGCCTGCTGTGATTCTCCCTCTTCAAAAGTCTTCCAGACAGGACACTCGGGGTGTGGTTCACCGTCATGTGAATAAGCCTGGGAACAGAAAGAACCAAACTTTTCACCGAAATCCTCGAGGAATTTTTTGTTGGCTGCCATCAACTTGAGGTCTCTGTCCTGAACGGTGAAATAACAAGGCGCCGCATCAAAGAGCAACTGGTACCTCTGTTGACAGGTGAGAAGATCTTCCTGAAGACGACTCACTTCTGTGAGGTCGGCTGCCATTTCAAGGACCAATTCCACTTCGCCGTCTCTATTTCTGATGGGAGCGGTGTGCACCATTACCGGAAGCTCACTACCGTTGAGACTCTTTACTCGCTCCTTCCTTCGCTGCCCTTTTCCAGTACTAATGGTTTTGGCAACGGGACAGTTTTCCTGGCTTTCAGCACTACTCGCATATATCTCCCAGCTGCCGCGTCCTATCTTGTTTCCCAAGCGCTCTTTGTAAAGCTGATTCGTTCCAACAACCTCGTTGTTACTGCTATGGATGGAAACGAAGCAAGGCATCTCGTTGAAGTATGTCAGCCCACTGTCGAGATCCTCCACTATGTTCTTCATGGCAGAGGACAAGCCCTCAACCACCTGACTCACAGCAAGCAGCCGCTCAGCTTCTACCAGTTTGGCTGACTTTTCCCGAACGAGATCTTCCAGGTGTTCTGTGTACTCCCTTAACTGCCGCCTCATGGTAATTCTTTCATTGGCTCGTTTGAGGGCGATTTCCAGAACTTCGTCCTTGATGGGTTTAGTGATGAAATCAGTCGCTTCATGCTTGAGGCTTTCGATGGCAAGGTCCATATCCCCGTGGCCGGTGATCATAATCACTTCGGTCTCAGGGTCTTCTTGCTTAATCTTACGAAGCAACTCGATGCCGTCCATTACCGGCATTCTGATGTCGGTGAGAACTATGGGGGGGGTAACTTCTTCGATAATCCGGAGGGCTTCCTCGCCATTTTCTGCCGTGTATACTTCGTAGCCAAGGTCGGACAGGGATATTTTCAGAACTACGCGAATATCTTCTTCGTCATCTACTATTAATATTCTGTCGGCCATGATGTCCCTATCCACCTAGCCCGGATATTTCATGAATTGCTGTCGCGAGACCACGAAGATGGGCGTGCCACCTGGCAACCACAGGGTGTCGGTTCCGAGGCGTACCTGAACGGTACGTCGCAGGGGCCGACACCCGAGGACTCCAGGAAGGGCGGCCATATCCGTGGTCGGAGCAAGTAATTCATGAAATATCCGGGCTAGGGAAAGATCCTCCATACTCCCTCTGGCTATTTGGCAGTGGCGAGTTAGTCAAAGGATCATTCGCCGATGGTGTCCTTGACTATCTTCAAGAGCTGGTCACGATCAAAGGGTTTTTCAACAACAGCTACGGCTTTTTTTATTGCAAGGTGGGGTTTTGCCAACCCGCTGATAACAATCACCGGAACATCCTTAAGATCATCCAGCTTGGTATATTTTCGGTAAAACTGCGGCCCCGTCACCTCCGGCATGTCAATATCGAGCGTTATTAAGTCCGGCTTTTCCTTCTGCAATACCTCAAATGCTTCAGGGGCGTTATGGGCGGCACAAGTCTCATAGCCGTTGTCATGGAACAAACCCACAAGGTAGTAAACAACATTGGGATCATCGTCCACGACTAGGATCTTTTTCGCCATAGGGCACCTCCACTTCAACTTTCAAGTTAATAGACGGCTTGGGCTCGATCAATCAGAATAGCTTACTCTGGCAACGGTTCGCCCGCAAGGAGTTTTTGGACTATATTGAGCAATTCTTCAGCCTTGAGAGGCTTTTCCACGTAGGCCTCCGGATCGGGCAGGGGATCCCGGAGCCCTATACTCATCATCTTTAAAGAATGAAGAAAAGTCTTGCTCTCAACCCCCGAAAGCATCACCACTGGAATATCTTTAAGCTGGTTATCTGTCTTGAGCTGGCGGTACATGGAGACTCCGCCTTCCTCGGGCATCATCACATCCAGAATGATGAGGTCAGGGCGGTCCTCCTTTACCTTTCGAATACCGTCTTGTCCATCTTTGCTAGCTGTAGCATTGTAGCCGCTGGTCTCAAGCACGGTGGTTATGAAAATCCTCATATGCAGATCATCTTCAACCACCAGGATGTTTTTCTCTTTCAAATCGGGGCTCCAAGGAAGCTGCAGATGCAACCAGTCACGAACTATATAGTATTAGCTGGCGGCCACTTTATCGGGACGATTTACGCTTGCCACCGGGCAGGCTGAACGGAGAACCACCTGCTCCACCGTGCTGCCCAGCACTGCCTTTTCTGGATCTATTTCCCTGGTATGGTGAGCCATTACAACAAGATCTGCCTGCTTGTCGCGTGCATACTTTAGGATTTCAACATATGGTGTTCCCTCCCAAACCTCGATCTCGTAATTATCGAACCCCTCCATTTCGGGAAGATAAAGCTCCTCCATCTTTTTTCGTGCTTCTGTGACCTTCTCTTCAATATCTGCCTGGGTCCGAACTTTCCCAGGGTCCGTCGGACCAATGTCGCAGGCATGAAAGAGATAAAGCTTGCAACCGATCTGTTTTGCAGTTTGGAGGGCAAACTTGAAGGCTGACTGTGCCGCTTTGGAAAAATCGGTGCCGAATACGATATTAGAAAAATACCACCAGCAGGTCTGACATGGTCTGCTTACTATAAGGACGGGACACCGGGCTGCCTTGGCAACCTTTTGCATGGTATTACCAACCACAGTCCTGAAGCGGGTAGCACCCGTGTCCTCTTGCCTGGTGTGGGAGCCCATTACAATCAGGTCTATGTCTTTTTCACGCGCTGCCCTCAAGATCTCCCGGTGGGGTGCCCCCACAACGGCTTCCACCACACAGTTTTCAGCTTCTGCCAAGTTGTCGGCAAAGGTAGTCTTCATCTCTGCCGTTACCCGTTCAACCCAGTCGTCGTCATGCACCTCGGTCTCACCCGTTTTAAGGTCTACTGCGAATTGGCTGAAACCGTGGGTGGGAAGGCCAAACACATGAAATACAGTGAGTTGTGAGTTGTACTTCTTGGCCAGATCGAAAGCCACATCGGCCGCATCTTTGCATATGGGCGAAGCCGTTGTGGCAAACAAAATCTTGTCAAACATAATGTCACCTCCTGAGGGCACACTCCGTTGGCGCGACATGAAAACTGAGTTCCCAGGCAATCCCTTCAATGAATTCGAACAAAGTGAACACAGTGTCAAACTCAAATATATCCACCTTGTCTCCAAACACTATGTGTTTAAGTTTGCCAAGCTTGACCGGAATGTCCAGTAGACTGTCGAACTGGAGAGTCCTTATTTCACACGTTTTATCTCCACGAATACCCTGGAAAGAGTTGTATATTTCCAGCCGTGGCTGACCCGGAAAGCCGATCATCTCGACAGTTTTTCTAAGCTCAAGATGGTCTATATTTCCAGTCTTGCAGTTGTCATCTGGACATGCCAGGTACTGTTCCATATATGATGGGAAAAACACATTCAACTTTGCAAGTAAAGAGTGCTTCTCGAGCATTCGAAAGAAGCTCCGCAGTATATAGTCATCATTAAGGTCCACCTGATAGCTGAGACACACCAGAGGGTCGGTTTCTACGGTTTTCCCGTCACTAAGGATCGAGCCATCTCTTTTCAGGGTAACGGTATTCATAAACCCCTTTTCAATCCGGATCGCCGCGATTTAACCCCCTTAATTTCTTTGTAGAACTATTGCGTCTATACGTCAAGCGCAAGGGGAGTTATCGGAAGGGGAGCCGGATGGTGCAAATACCGTATGTTGGAGCCTTTAGCGGAACGACGGCCAGCCTCAATACCGTGGAGAAGACTGTTCATAGGTAAAATCGAAAATCTTCTTTCCCCTGCTAATCTCTTAATCCTCCGCGGGTTTCAAATGTTCAGGTACTTCAACCATGCTCAGCAGAAGGGGCTTTAAGAATGTCCAACTAATGTCAATATGAAAAACTTCTTCCAGGTCCCTGATTGCATCCCAACAGTTGTGACAGGGTGCAATTACAATTTTTGCCTCGGTGGCCAGGATCTGGTCCCGCTTTATCTCAAGGCCTTTATCTCGCTGAGGTCGATACCTCCCTATACCGTTAAGGCCGCCACCACCACCGCAACAGAAATTGTGTTCACGGCAGGGTGACATTTCTCTGAAATCCTCGGCAACATAGCTAATGATTTCCCTGGCAATGTCACCTAACCCTCCGTTCCTGATGTAATTGCAAGAATCTTGGTAGGTTACAGGTTCTTTGATCTTTTTGGCAGGATCTATTTTGAGCTTTCCAGTCCTCAGGGCTTCGGCAACCCATTCGACATAGTGGATGCATTCCACCGGGGGCTGTCCACTTTCATAGCCGGCCCAGTAGGGTCCCTCCAGAACCGTAGCCCTGTACAGGTGGCCGCATTCGGTGGTAATCATCCGTTTTGGCTTCAACCTTTTCATGGAATCATAGACGGTCTCCACTTGCATTTTGCAGGCAGCCCAGTCCCCGGCAAACATGGAGAGGCTTGTTGCCTCCCAACCCTCACTGGCAACGGTCCAATTTTCACCGGCAATATGAAAGAGGATGGCAGCCTCGGCAAGATCTTCCGGATAGTGTTTCACTTCCCTGGCATTGACAGTGTAGAGCAGGTCTGCATTTTCCACGTCTATGGGGATTTTTAGTCCCGGCCAATCATCTTCCTGCTCCTCTTCCATCCACTTGCAGGTCTCAATCCAGTCTTCCTGGGTAACGTCCATCTGGGCCCGGAATATCCGGTGCATGCCGGAGCCGATCTTCAATTCCCAAGGTACAAAGCCCTGGGCAAAGCAAAGACCTCGCACATATCCGAACATAACCCCCATGTCAATGCCAAAGGGGCAGTACATGCCGCAGCGGTTGCAGCAAGTGCACTTGGACCAGGCGGTGTCCATAACGTACTGCATGAAATCATTGTCCACCTCACCTTTACGCTTAACTATTTCCCCGAGAGTGGATTGTATCTTGTAGGCTGGAACCTGTTTGGGATCCTTGTCGTTGACGAGATAATATGGGCAGGCATCGGCGCACAGGCCGCAGTGAGCGCAGATCTCCAGCCAGGTGCGTATACGGGATTTGCAGGTATTCTGGATTGCTGTGGCCAGGGCCTCTTTATTCACATCCAGTTGATCCATTTCTTGGTAGTAAGTTACCCCACGCCGGTCACTCAAGAGGGCTTGGAGTTGTTCCATGGTATCTACTGGTGTCTTATTGCAAAGTGATCCTTCGGGCATCTTCTGTTCCTCCTAATAGCTCAAAGCTTGAGCAATGATTACCAGGCTAAACCCCTTCCTTTCATCCCGCCTCGTTTAATACCGTAATCCATGCCAAGTTGACCCCTTGACATGAAGAAAAGGACGATGTGGGACAGTTTGGTGAGAGGTATGGCTATCAGCATAATTTCAGCGCTGATGATGTGAGCGTAGAGCCAGAACGGGTAGTCTGCTACCTTCAGACTGGCAAGAAAGCCGGTGAAAAATGGTGCTACGGTGATGGCCAGAAGCAGATAGTCATAAGCTGAGGTAAGTATCCTGACCTCTGAGAAGGCAACACGTCGCAGCACCAAGAATAGGGCAGAGACAAGGACCCCGATTGTTAAAATGTCGGCAACAGGGCCGGGGAGTGTGGCCCAGCTTATTCCCCACCTTTCTCTAAGAATAATATTGTGGGCCAGCAGAAAAATAGGTGTAATCACGATACCAATGTGAAAGACGAAAAAGAGTATAGTCATGGCTGGCCTGGTCTTCCACCTTCGAGTGCCAAAGGGAAGGAGCCAGAAAAAAATCGACCTCAAAGCGCCCTTGACTCCGTGGGAAACGTGCTTGGTGTAGGGAACCCTATCCATTTGCCAATTGAGGCCCCTGACATACCAGACCACACGCACTATCAAGCCAATGAAGAAGATGAGAAATGACAGCCACAGAAGCGGACCTGTTAGAAACTGGTACATTTTACACCCCTCAACTCAGTTAAAACTTCAGCAATTTACTGGAATATTTCTACTACATGCCACTGCTGCGGGCTGGGGCAACAATTATAACGATTCAAGCAACCTCGGGGAAGATCAAGACCCTATTCTCGGTTCTTAATCCTCATCCCTTGCAGTGAGGAAGCTCCAGAATCCAGCCAGCGCAAGCAGGGTTAATACTATCAGTATGTAAATGACAGCTTTCGTGTGCGTGAGAAAATCCTGTAACGTATAAAATACGGTGTCCATACTTTTTAAGCCCCCGTTCAACCAGTGACTGAAAATTACAAATAACAGATCACAATGACTAAGGTTTCAGTGTTTCCCGCTGCCGCTTCGCTTCAGACGGGATTTCCGCTTCGCTCCAACACGTTTCAGTTTTTTTGTTTTTTTCCCTGACACCCGACACCTGACATCCGACACCGCCGCGAGGTATTGAGCTCTTCAATCTTAAATCTGAAATCGCCAGGCTCCATCCTTCCATTATTCCACTCTTCCAATTTCATTTATCTCCACCCCTCTAGGCGAAGAACAGAGCCCCTTAGGGCCCGGATTGTTTACTAGTGCACATCCTCGTATTCAGGATGCTCATACAAGATGGGCATCCTGCTCACAATGAATCGAAAGGTGATAAGACCCAGAGTAACCAGAAAGACTGAAATTCCGATTTCCATCCAGCTGGGAAAATAGCGGTCACTGGCGGGAAGGTGGTAGTTGAAAGCAACCAGTGACACGTTGAAGCGGTTTACTATCACAGCAAGCACGGCCCAGGCGGAGGTCCATCTGATCAGTTGAACCTTCTTCTCCCGAGCCCCAATGGCAAAGCCCAGGCAGGCAACGCCGAAAAATCCGAAAAGCTCCACCAGATACCAGAGTCCGTAACCTGTACCGAGCAGTCGCCATTCATCGTCCGCTCCAATCCCCAGCAGTTGGATGGCGATATAACCCGCTATGACAAAGGCAGCGGCTTTGCCAAACCCTAAAGCTATGTCGTCTTTCTCCCTCAGGTGGGCTTCATCCATTTTGTCGGCGAAAAAACGGTAGGAAAGCGTGGATTCGAATATCACCATAGACAATCCGGCAATAATGCTCGAGACAAAAAAGTAGACGGGTATAAAGGATGAATACCAGAGAGGGTGGACCTTGGAAGGGGCAATGAGGAAAAGTGCTCCCAGTGACGATTGGTGCAGAGTGGAAAGTATTATGCCGAATACCACCAGAACCAAGGTGAATTTGACCGCGAGGTTCCGTGCTTTCTTCAAGCCGAGCCATTCTAGCGCTGCCGGCGAGAATTCCAGAAAGAGAACGGTGAGATAGAGAGCGACACAAGCACCTACTTCGAACAGTACCGACGATGTTCCTGCCTGCACCACAAACGGATAAGGCAGTCGCCAGGGTCTGCCCACATCATAATGAAGGGCCAGGACCACAAGCGCGTAGCCCAAAAACCCGGTGAGCACAGCGGGACGTAACGCAGAATGGTACTTTTTCATGCCAAAGATATAAACGGCCGCGGCAGTGACATAGCCTCCGGCGGCCAGAGCCACTCCTGTCAGGAGGTCAAAGCCGATCCATATACCCCAGGCATTATTATCGGAAAGATTGGTTACCGCTCCCAAGCCTCCGGTAAACCGGCGAACAGTGAGGTACAATCCTATCAGCACAATTATGCCGGCAATAATATTGAAGGGGCTGATGAGTGTTTTTTCGGTTGTAGTCGCTTCTTGGGACATTAGGAATTCTCCTCGGTTTCGACGTCGGCAGCTGCTTCCAAAGCTTGCTTCACCGCTGCTTCTATGGCTTTTTCTTTCTCTTGGGCAGCCTTTTCCCAGGCCTCAGAAACCTTCTGATCAGCCTCTGCTTTTACTTGTGCTGTGACTTCAGCAAGGGCCTGCTCTTTCTCCTCCTTGGCGATCTTATCTTTCCTTTTGGACACTGCATAAATGCCCATCAGCAGCAGCGGCCAGGTTCCCACCACCATCGGGACCGCGGCCAGGGCACTGGAGGTGAATTGAGGAGCAGGTGTAATCCCCAGGTCTTCACGCATTCCTATTTTCTTGAAGGGGACTCCTGATAGATACAGCCAGCTTGTTCCTCCCATCTCGTTCTCGCCATAGATATGGTCCAGATAGCGGCCAGGGAATCTTCTCATGCGCTCGCGGGCTATATTGAGCAAGTCGGTGCGTTTACCGAAAGTGAAAGATTCTGTGGGGCAAGCTTCTACGCATCCTGGGAGCTCGCCCTTGACGAGGCGGGTGTCATAGCACATGGTGCACTTCCTTATCCGCGGGGTGAGGGCTATATCATACTCGAAGGTAGGAATGTTGAATGGGCAGGCGAGCATGCAATACCTGCAGCCCACACAGACAGACGAATCGTAAGTAACTGCGCCCGATTCTGTCTTGGTGTATGCCCTAACAAAGCATGACGAGGCGCAGGCAGGCTCCAAGCAGTGATTGCAACCTGTTCTGGCAAACAATGGGGTCTCGACATTCACGCTGCCATCATACTTGTTTATGACCATATATTTCTTTGGATCAGTCCTTCTTTTGTTATCCAAGACTGCAAGGTCATCAAACGGGCGGTCTGGCGGAGGTAAGTCATTAACTTTGTTGCAAGCCGCCTCACAGGTTCGGCACCCTATGCACTTGGTATTGTCGTACAGCACCCCGAGGCTGTCAGGATGACCCTCAAAGTGTTTGGTGGTGGCAGCATGAGCTACCTTGCCAAACGCACTGCCACTCAACCCTGCAGCGGTTAACCAGCCGAGAAACTTTCGTCGCGATAGGGACATAAACACACCTCAATAATTGCCGGCTTCGTAAAAAGTCCATCTGCTGTGTTGCGCTTCATCTTTAGTCATTGCAGCGTACCTATAAGTACGCCTCATTCCTAAAGATTCGCTCGCCTTGCATCTGCAGCTTTTTACTGTGCCGTCTCCTTTATGACTTCTTACGAGATCATCAATAATTAGAACCAATGGCTAGCTATTTCTTCTGTTCCCTGTGACACTCGACGCAATTAAGGGAGTCAGGTTTCTTGATGCCCATCTGTTTGTGACATCCGAAGCACTGCTGATGATAGGCACCCTTCATTCCAGGCCTCAGAATTTCCGTTTCGTTAAAAGGCTTGCCATGGCAACTGTAGCAACGGGGAGGTTTTTTGGTAGCTGGGCTATTATGATGGCACGCCTGGCAAATTGTGCCCTTCTGGCTGTGGAAGTATTGAGCCAGCTTGTCGTTCTTAATTTCAGTTACGAGCCGGCGAACAATCCTGCGGTGTGGAAAATAAACAGGCTCGTATTGATCCGACAGGTCCTTGATGGTAACCGTCTCCGGGATATCCTTATCCCGATAGGTGTCGGTCATGGCTTTTCTTGATTTCACCATCATTCTAGCTAGCTGTTCAGGCTTCTGGTTGGCAGTACTGCGTTGCGGCGGCTTGGCATGGCATTGCACGCAGTAAGAGGTCTGTTGCTTACTCACTGTTGGCATGGAGGCATGGCATCCCGCACAACTCGGTTTGCTTTGTCTGGCACCATGACACCCCAAACAACTCCTTTCGCTGTCGAGTTGGTGCATAGCCTGCTCAGACCTAACATAGTTACCTTCCTTCTTGCCTGCGACAGAATGACAACTGCTACAGGTATTCAAATCCGCGTGATGACACACTCTGCAGGTATCGTTGTATTTTTCATGAGATTTATGATCGAAGGGCACTGCGTTCATCAGGATGGTCGATGGGGCTCCTTTTTTGTTGCCGTCAATCTGAACTGCCTGGATGAGGACGACATCGGGCTGATTGCGCTTCATCCTGGGAACGTCCTTGATCTTTTTTATCAATTGAAGTTGCGGCTCAGCGTGGCAACCGCTGCATTTAATTGGCCCAGCCTTCTGGTCTTTAGCCTGTGCCATCGTCTTGTTTTTAGCCAAGGTTTCTCTGTGGCACTGGATACAGGATAGATGAGATGCAAGTCTCTTGGAAATCCGATTCTCTTCTGTCTGTTGCTTGTGGCAGTAAACGCAAGAACCTTCTTTTCCTTTGGCGTAGAATAGTTTCTTGGTCACCTCGTCATATTGGTGGTGGCATGTTTCACACTTGTCTTTTGCCGCTTCAGTGTGACGGAAATGGAGTGATTTATCAAAAACGATGAGCTCCTTATCAGAGACAGCCTTGGGCTGGCCCTGGTGGCACTGACCGCATTTTTCAACAGGTCCGGCTTTCTCTCCAGCCTTCCGCACCTCCCTGTGACACTGCATGCAGTCGATGTGGTAAATATCCATCACCTGTTGTCTGCTGGTATCCTTAAGCCGTTTAAATTTAGGGGATTGCCGATTCTCTTCAGACAAATGGCAGGCTGAGCAGTCTTTGTTCTGTTTCTCTACGGCGTCAGTATGTAGGTCGTGCAAAAATACCACCGGTGGTTGTTCAAGAGCGCCCAGGCTTTTTAAGGCATCAATTGTAATGACGTCGGCTCGCATCAGGGGAGAATCATTGCTGACCTCCTCGACCCCCTGAACTCCGCTTGTGAAAAATGCAACAATGGCAGCTGTAAAAAAGATCCCGGTCAGCAACAGAAGTGATATTCGCTTGTTCATGGTCAATCCCTATTCGTTATTGTTTTAGCAGGGCAATATATCCAATTAGACTTCGGATCTCTGTTCGTCTCCTGAGGGAGCCCGTCGGGTGGCAACCATTAGGTCTTGCCTGCACCAAGAGAACTGCATTCGTCTGGAAAGCCAACCCCTTGATCCTCATATGTGAGTAGATCGGTTATGGTGATGGAGTTGAGTTTTTCATACAAGGCATTCGTGGCTTCCTGCCAGGCGATTCGCACGCAACAGTCGCTAGACCTTAGGCATTTTTCTGGCTCGCTCACGCACTCAGCCAGTACTTCTGAACTTTGCAGGACTCTGACAATTTCACCCAGAGTTATTTCTTTCGGATCTTTTGTAAGAGAGTGCCCGCCCTTTGGACCTCGAGTACTGATGACCAGGCGTGCCGTTTTCAGGGGGCGGATAATCTGCTCGAGGTATTTGACCGATATGTCTTGTCTTTTGGAGATATCTCCTATTGAGACCGGCGTTTGACCATAATGCCTGGCGAGATCAAGGATCAACCTAGTGCCATACCGCGTTTTGGTGGAAAGCTTCATTTATAGGCTCAAATTCGGGGTTATAGATCAATTTATTCTAGATTAGAATGGTCTAGAATAAATTGATCTGGTATTTAATCCCAAATCAGAGATCGTTTGTCAAGTCAAAAATTACCCAGGAGCTAAAAAATATCTTGAGGCCAAATCACACTATATTTTGTTTGATTACAATAGGTTGGAATGATGGGATTGGGGGATCAGGAATTGCTCTCGTGATCTCTAGCCCGGACATTTCATGAATCACTTGCTGCGACCACGGATATGGCCGTCCTTCCTGGCGTCCTCGGGTGTTCCTTCGACTTCGCTCAGGACAGGCGGTCCCTGCGACGTACCGTTCAGGTACGCCTCGGAACCAACACCCTGCGGTTGCCCGGTGGCACGCCCATCTTCTTCGCGCTCGCTGCGCTCCGCTCAGTCCCGCAAGCGGGTTCCCAGTTTCGTGGTCTCGCGACAGGAATTCATGAAATATCCGGGCTAGTTCTCTCCGGGAGTCTTATGGTGAAAACAGAGCCAACACCTTCTTCTGTTTCGGACTGAATCAGGCCCTCGTGAGCGTCAACCACCTTCTTGGTGATCATAAGTCCAATGCCGGTGCCGGTGGCTCCCTTGGTACTGAAAAAGCTGGTGAAGAGCTTCTCCCTAACTTCGTCTGGCATGCCGCAGCCATTGTCTGTGACCTTATACTCAACTCCCCAGCCCTCAGGCTTGGTAGTCTCGAGAAGCACTTCTTTTCGTGTGTCTGAGCTGTCTTCGCCTAGTACTGCGTCGATACTATTTGTAACCAGGTTAAGAAGACAGTGGTGGATGGCATCCGGGTCAAACCGGATAGTTTTAAGATCCGAGGAGAGGTCCATCTTTAGATTGATCCCGAGTTTTTCGGCCCGGGTTTTCATTAGCTCCGCTACTTCCCTGGCGGGTTCATTGGGATCTGAGAATATAAAGTTTAGGTCAGTGAACTTGGCATAGTTGAGAAGATCCACGGACAGGTCTTTTATTTTCTCAAAGCTGAATCTAACTGCTTCCCAGCCTTGGCTTATGTAATCTTTGTTGTCAAGTTCTATACCTTTTTCCAGAACAAAAGTGCCGCCTTCAAGGCCTCCGGCGATATTCTTTATTGCATGTGACAGCCCAGCAATTGTTTCTCCTACGGCAGCCAGCCTTTCGGCCTGCAGCAGCTTGGCTGATTTTTCCTGCACCAGCTCCTCAAGATTTTCCGTATATTCCCGCAATTGCCTTCTCAGAGAAATTCTCTCCAGGGCTCTTTTGAGAGCGATTTCAAGAGCTTCGTCCTTGATGGGCTTGACGATGAAATCAGTTGCTTCATGTTTTAGACTCTTTATGGCCAGATCCATATCACCGTGGCCGGTAACCATTATTACTTCGGTTTCAGGATTTTGAAGTTTGATCCTGCGAAGCAACTCGATGCCGTCCATGACCGGCATTCTGATATCGGTGAGCACTATGGGTGGGTTAATCTCTTGGATGATCCGGAGGGCTTCTTGACCATTTTCTGCTGTATAAACTTTGTAGCCGAGGTCGGACAGAGATATGCTGAGAACATCACAGATGTCTTTTTCATCGTCGACAAATAAGACTGTTTTATCCATCAGCTATCATTCGATATGGGAAATTCGATGATAAAACGAGCACCTTCACCTTTCTTAGACCTGACGTGTATGTTCCCACCGCAGTCTTTTATGATACCGTAACTGATTGAAAGGCCGAGTCCTGTTCCTTTGCCAACGCTTTTGGTGGTAAAGAAAGGCTCAAAAATCTTCTCCAGTTGATCTTTAGGGATTCCCGTACCAGTATCACTTACCTCTATAGTAATTTTGTCTCCATCAGAGCTGGTGGTGAGAATGATCTTTTCAGAGCCCTTTTTAATCCCTTTTGTTGACAGTTTGTCTTCAATGGCATCCCTGGCGTTCAACAAAAGGTTTACGAAGACCTGTTCCAAGCGACCGGGATCTGTCATAATCAAGGGCAATCCTTCTGCAAGCTGCCAAACAACCTCGATTCCCCTCACTTTTAACTGCTGGCTCAGAAGTTCGTTTGCCCTCCTTAGTAAATCGTTGACTTGGATTTTCTCAAGTCCGGCGTCTTCTTTCCGGCCGAATTCCCTCAAATGATTTATGATTCTGGTGGCCCGGTCCACGTTGCTGCTTATCTTCTGTGCCATGATAAGCAGGTGCTCCTCCTCTATGTCTTCCTTTTTATTTAGTTTCCTCATCAAAAAACTGCTGGCGCTTTCCATTACCGCCAGAGGTTGGTTTAGTTCGTGGGCAACACCGGTAGCCATTTCACCCAGAGTTGCCATCTTGCTGGCCTGCAATAACTGCTGTTCGGTCTCCAAGCGTTTGGTAATGTCGCTGGTGGTGACAAGAAGCACCTTCTGGCCGTTGTACTCTGAGGGTGAAACCCGGATATTTACGTAAAGGGTCCTGCCGTCCTTGGTCTTGTGTTTTGCCTGTCCCAGAAAGGTGGACGTCCTCAGCTTTATAGCGTAGTAATCTCTATCTTATTCGCTGAACATATCGAGAAAAGATCGGCATGTCATATCATCTTTGCTACAGGCGTAAACGGTTTCCACACTTGCGTTGCAGTCGAGTATTTCCAAGCTGTCCAGATCCAGAACAAAGACTGGGTTAGGGATGTTGCTGAAAATTGAGGAATATTTCTTCTCCGATATGATCAGCTTTTGTTCGAGTTCTTTTCTGTGGGTAATATCAAGGCACATCTCCATAACGGCGACTATCTCACCTTCGGAGTTTTGGATGGGAGAACTCTTGACCACCCAATGACTTGGCCTGCCATCCTTGTCCGGCCCTGACTCTTCGCTCCAATGAGACTTGCCGTCTTCAAAAGTTTTTTCAACGGGACAGACCGGGCATTTTTGGCTAAGCCCCTTGTAGGCTTGATAACAGTAATCTCCAGGTTGGGGATCAAATTTATCGGCAAATTCCCGATTGTACCTGATGAGTTTGTAGTCTTTGTCTTGAACCGTAATAATGCAAGGTACTAAATCGAACAACATCTGGTATTCATCAACGCTTTTGTCCAGTTCTGAATTCACCTTAGCTATTTCTGCGGACAGTTGATCATTATTATTGAGCGGCTGAGCCGTTCCAGAATCTCGCTCGTTTTTTCCCATGGTAGATCACCTCATCAAAACTCAGATAAAATTAAGTGGTTCCGAAAGTTACGCTCTATGACAAGCATTCTAGCCCGGATATCTCATGAATCACTTGCTGCGACCACGGATATGGTCGCCCTTCCTGGCGTCCTCGGGTGTCGGCCCCTGCGACGTACCGTTCAGGTACGCCTCGGAACCAACACCCTGCGGTTGCCCGGTGGCACACCCATCTTCGTGGTCTCGCGACAGCAATTCA
>PPDG01000395.1 GCA_002899795.1 Desulfobacteraceae bacterium
ATGAAAAAACAACTTCGCCAGATTCAACGGAACGAACAAAGATGCTCAAACCAGCAAAGTCCCTCTCGCTCGTCAACAACGTTGGTTTATCTACCCACTGGGTGACATAGCCGTAAATTACATAGTCGGCCCCAGTGTCCATTGCATAGGTTAGAGCATCTTGGACGTTCGTGTTTTTTGCTGAATCGAATTGGTCGTCTGTAACTACTGTTACATCAAGAGAGTGTTTGGCACATGCAGCAGCAAACGCATTGGTGAATCGCATACCAACATCAGAAAATTCTCGATCTTGATATGAAGGGTTTCGGAAGGGAAATACATTATATTTAGCGGTATTATCGGTACGTACTCCTGCACATCCGACTACCAAGAATATCATGAGCAAAAAAACAGGGGACCAGAGTAATCTTATTTTCATTGCTCTATCCTTGTTTGAATTTGCATATTTTGCATATATAGTAAACTACACAAGCGAAATGAACAAAACAACTAAAAATATCAGCAAGAACCATGCCCTATCCGTGGGCAGCCAGGGAGATAGTGAGATTCATGGTGCGAAGAAAAATCCTACTTGGGAGTTCAGGAGAAAGAAATGAGGATAACTCAACCTGCCATTAAATTGCTGATGGCCATGCTGGTCGCTATGACAGTCGCCTGTGCCACTCCAAATAAGCAGCCAAACTCCTACGAGGAATGTATCTCACTATGTAGCGATGAAGTCATCAGCTGTACTCGCAGTTGTTATAACTGGAAGTGGTCTGCACAGCAGAGTTTGGATTGCGTGCGAAATTGCAACCAGAAAAGCGCAGAGTGCCAGCAACAATGCTCCACATTGAAAAAGCGCATACCAGAACATTATGACCAAGGAGGCGATTTAGGGTGATCCAGGCGAGCAGTTTTATCGTTACAATCTCTATGGTGGCAGTGCTTCTGATAGAGCCATTGGCCTAGGTGGGTAAAAAGGAGGATAAAAGCAAGAGTGAAAAAAGTATAGTCAGAGGGTTGCAAACAAATTCCCTGCCCTTCTCAGCACTGTGCTTCCATGCCACCTGTGATTGCCGTCAAAATGTTACTAAACCTAATCCCTGTTCTCTCCTAAAGTCCTTTCACACTTCTCCTAAAGTGTCATTGGCGGTAAATTGCCTTTCCTTTCTGGTTAGGATTGCCTTGCCCTCCCCACACTGCCCTCTACGCCCTGATTTGAAAATAGTACTATTAACACCATTCCTATGAATAAACACATCATCTTAATTAGCAGCCTGCGCACCACGCATCACCTTTTACTTGATAGAATTGCTTTGCTCAACATATCACCTCGTTTTCTCCCTGGTTGGCCACGGCAAGGCCACAGTTGTTAATGAATCATGTTGAAAAAAGTGGTTTTCTGTATTTACTTGAATCGAGCCTTTAGAGTATATTGGAAATAGTTCTTAATCTCTTGCTCGGCACAGTCTGGTAGTTCTTACGCTTGAATCTCTACCTCCTAGCTGATCTCCTTTCTGTCAGTTAACTGATGCCTGAAAGACCTTGTTCGTCTCGATGATCAGGTAAAAGAACGTGAAAAAGAACCAGACTAGACGAAAAACCCTCAGAGTTCAGGTCTACACCATTGTTTATCTCCGACAGTCCGATTTTAACGAAGTGGGAGGCAAGATGTACAACCTGAGCATCGGAGGTCTCGGAGTCAAGACTAATTACCCTATTTCCACCGGAGAACGTCTCACACTGTCCTTCCATCTGCCAAACACGATTGGCCTTGTAAATGGTGTGGGCCAAGTGGTCTGGCGTCAATTCCATGGTGATAACCCCGGACATAGAGAGACCTTGTTTACTGCGGGAATCAAGTTCCTTAGTATAGAAAGGCCTTCCAGAAAAGCTGTTCACGATTACGTCAGGATGTCAAACTCTTCATTAGTTGGATAAAGTTCACCCATCCATGCTGCTTGTGTGTCTACCTTTACCTACAAGTGGTATTTTATTTCCCAGTTTGTGACGAGAAATACCGAGATTTTCATGCCGGTTTCTTCGTTCAGTGTCCGCTAACTTCCTGAAACAATAAGGGTAATTAACAAATCTTCCTAGCTGGCATCATTCTTGTTTAATGAAAAATATCATGAGATTCACTTGCTCACGGTGTGAAGAAATAATTGTTAAAGCTCGCCCCGCTATGCTCATCCTCAACGGTAAAGGAATCTTTTATTTCTGCACCGTTAGGTGTAGAGACAACTTTGACCTCAGAAGTGGTAAGAATAGACGCTGTGGGATAGAACGCAGAAAAGGGTTGCATCACATCGCGTTCTGAGCGAACTATTCATTTTTAAAAAAATGCGAGCGGTTTTAGCTTCGAGTTACCCAATGAGTATTGATAATTCTTCTGGAAAACTAAAAATGAGTTGGATAGTTCCACAAAATCTGAGGGACGAATATCAACAATGCTGTCCACATTGCGGAATGAGGCTGTGCCTTCTCTACGACGCTAGACATAATCTAGTTGTTGTATGTCCAACTCCTAACTGCCACTTCTCCATAGTTTATTCGTCCTAACTGCTGTTTATTGTTTCCTCTTCCATCCTCTACCTCCCTTGTGGTAAATTACTTCTTGGACAGGGAGAGGTTCCCTGTTGTTGCCCTGACCCTAGTGCGGAGTGAGCCCACGCTGGAGTCCTTCTTTACCCCCATCGGCCTTTCGCTGGACTGGTCAGTGGGGGTATTTTTCTGTTGCATCTTTACCCCTTATTCCTGTAATTAGAAAGCAGTTCAAGACCTTCTGAAGAAGTACAAGGAAAAACCTCCGACACATAATCTCACAAGCTGTTATGGGAACCGACAACCGCCGCCACACTAGAGCCAAGGTAAAATGGCCTGTTTCAATCAACGCTCCCACTGGCATCGTTGATGGAACTACGGTAAACCTCAGTCTAAGCGGTGCATTCATCCGCCTGTCGAAGCAATTGAACTCCAGTGCCGAAATACCGTTAGTCCTAAATGCCAAAGGGCGGTTCATACCCTGCACTGCCCAAGTCGTTTGGTCAGATGAGCGCAACCTTTCTGACCAGAGAAAATTCCTTGGCATAGGAGTACG
>PPDG01000298.1 GCA_002899795.1 Desulfobacteraceae bacterium
ATCCGCGCCCGATTCGCTGAATATCATTGTCAAGAAACGTGCCAAAAGGTTCTGTGCACCTATATGTTATTTGGTTTCAGATAGTTAGGATATTTTTGGGGCATGGAGCTATGCGGTTGGAGGTTGGAGGAGCGCTTCGCTTTAGGTTGGAGGCAAGTCATTGTGGATTTCGAATTTCCCAATCCGCAATCCGCATTCCACAATCGTAGAAAGACTGGCATCTTGCCGAGTGGTTTGAAACAGTTGGATTACCAAGGATGGGAATAGGGGAAATGGGGGGGAGGTACCTCCCGCTAGCCCTGCTAGATACGATCTAACAAAGCTAGGGGAGGCAGAGATTACTGGGGTAACAACTCCTTATCGGCTTTACCATCGGGGCGGATGGCCGGGATGGAGTTGTTGGCATTGCCGTTAGTGGATAGTAAAAGTTTTCTCAGCTAACTTTGTCCCCTGGTGAAACAGTTCAATAGTCAGTTTTCCGGGGACTACCTCTGAACTCGAATCAAATTTCCAGCCATCAAACGAAGGGGTACCGATCTGCCTTGAAGTTACCCACTCATCGCTGGATTGCAGTTCTGAATGTGAAATCTTAACAAGTAGATCTACCTGCCCACCTTCATCCTGACCATTTACCACGTAGCGAATGCCGAATTCAGCACCGCCCTTAGCGGGAATTATTTTAGTGCGATTAATAAGTTCTTTTCCACCCACTATCTGAATCTCACCTCGATGAGTGTCGGGTGCCTGCTGCCAGTGGGCAAATGTGGTTTTGTACAAGCCGTAGTCGATAATATCAATGCTGTTTACTTCGGTAGCAATTGAGGTGGCTGACCACAACAAAGGAATGGAAAAAATCATGCTCGCTATTAACCATCTTTTGATCATTGCTTTCATTTTCTTACCCCCCCCTGAATCTGAAATCTTGCTATCTGTTTTTGTTTGTTTATCTCCCTTTTGCAGAAGCGATGCCAAAAGAGAACAAAAACTGAAATAAGAGTTATATCAAATAGTTGTAGTAATATAAATTTCCCAAAGGCTCTTGTTAAATCGCAAAATTTGGCCAAATGACCAGATCTTTCTTGGCTAGATAACCAGCGGGGAAATGAGGATTGAAGATTTGGGAAGACATAGAGCATAGAGCATGGGGCAGGAGGAGATAATTGCGAATTGCGAATTGCGAATTTGAGAAAGCACAAGGCAGATTGAAGAAAGGCGAAGTTGATGAGAATTGCAAATCACAATAACTAAGGTTCTAGTAGTCAGGCTTCAGTGCTTTCGCTTTTGCTCCCTGACACCTGACACCTGACACCCAGAAATTTGGTGCTTGACATTTGGTATTTGGGAATGCGGATTTGACAATAAACAGAGGTGAGAAGGCAATTAGGCCTGGAGGTCTTTGAGTTTTTTTCTTCGATAACGGAAGGAATAATAGCTCATTCTCAAAAGCTTTGCCGCTTTTGTTTCGTTGCCCCCCGCCTTCGTTAGAGCTTCTCTCAAGTAATGTTCCTCTAAGGCCTGGAGATCAAGGCCTTCATCCGGCAGGGTTGGAGTTCCACTGTCACCTTCAGCAGATTGTGGGGAAACACCCTCAAAGCCTCCCTCCAGACCAAGATCCTGTGGGGTTAGCTCAGGTCCAGGGCCAACGAGGATGCCCCTCTCCACCAGGTTTCTCAATTCGCGAATGTTTCCTTGCCATTGGTGATTCTTCAGATAGCCTTCGGTCTCGAGAGAGAAACCGGTAAAAGATTTTCCGTGTTTATTACCGAATTCAGAAAGAAAGTGCCTGGCAATGGGCACGATATCGTCACGGCGATTGTTGAGAGAGGGGACCTCGACTTTAATAACCGCCAGCCTGTAGTAAAGATCCCGTCTGAACAGGTCCTTTTCTATCATGGCAACCAAATCTTTGTTGGTAGCTGAAACCACTCTGGTTTGGATTCGGAGCTTTTTGGTGCCCCCCACCCTGTAATACTCCCCCTCTTCAAGGAAACGGAGGAGCTTGGCCTGGGCTTCGAGGCTCAGGTCGCCCACCTCATCAAGGAACAAGGTGCCGTCGGCAGCCTGTTCCACCAACCCCTTTTTGCCAGCCGCCTGTGCTCCGGTAAAAGCTCCTTTCTCGTACCCAAACAGCTCACTCTCAATGAGGTCCCTGGGTATGGCAGAGCAGTTCAAAGTGAGAAAGGGCCCATTGAAGTTGGGGCTTTTATAGTGGATGGCGCTCGCTATCAATTCTTTGCCGGTGCCGGTTTCACCGAGGATGAGGACCGGAGTGTCGATAGCTTTGGCTACCTTGTCCACAAACTGCATTACATCCTGGATGGCATTGCTTTCTCCAACGAAGCACGGGATATTTTCCTTAAGATACTTCTCCTGGAGGGCCTGGACTTCTTTCCGCAGTCTGATTCTATCAAGGGCGTTTCGAACACTAATCTCCAAGGCATCTACATTAATGGGCTTGGTCATGTAGTCGGAAGCCCCGAGTTTCATGGTGGAGATTGCGGTGTCTATGTCGGTGGAGGCGGTGACCATAATGACCAGGGCTTCTGGATGGAGCTTCTTGATCTCGCGAAGAGCGTCTACACCGCTCATGTCCGGCAGCCCAATGTCTAGCAGAACCAAATCGGGAGGATCATCTTTGATTACCTCAATTGCACTCCCGGCTGTGGAGAAAGCCTTCACCTGAAATTTTGGCTCCAGGGCCAGGCTCAACACTTCCCTCATGTCGGAGTCGTCATCTACGACATATATGGAATATGCGACCACTTTTCGTTAATCCCTTTCGCAATTGTTCGTAGAATGCTTAATCAGATAGATTGAGTTTCGGTATGGAATTCTACATACAAACATCATGCCAGTATGAACATTTCAGCTGAAACATATAAAAACAAAAAACAACGAGATGGCCTTTCGCCCCATTGTTCCTAGCCCGGATAATTCATGAATTAGCTACTCCGACTGTGGATATGAACGCCCTTCCAGGCGTCCTCGGGCCTCGAACCCTGCGACGTACTGTTCAAGTACGCCTCGGATTCAAGCCCCTGCGGTTGCCCGGTGGTACGTCCATCTTCACAGTCTCG
>PPDG01000048.1 GCA_002899795.1 Desulfobacteraceae bacterium
GTTTTTGCCCATCTCAACTGGCTTGTCGAGAGTAAGATCAACAAGAAAGTCCACACCGGACCAGACACCCTGGAGATCTTCACCCACTATGCCTAGTTTACGTGTATCCCAAGCGCCGATAGCAAGGAGAAAGGCGTCATACCCTTCTTGTCTCAGGGATTCTACGGTAAAGTCTTCTCCCCACTTGACTCCAAGTTTGACCTCAATGTTGCCCAACTCCAGAATACCGTCAATCTCCCAATCCAGGATCTTCTTGGGCAAACGATATTCGGGAATACCGTAGCGAAGCATGCCACCTAGGGCGGGCATGGCATCAAAAATGGTGCTGCCATGTCCCAGACGACGGAGATAATGGGCTGCCGAAAGGCCTGCTGGCCCACCACCTATGATGGCCACTTTGCGTCCAGAGAACTCTGCCAGGGGGGGAGGGTTTCGTTTTCCTGAGTGCATTTCGTAGTCGGCTACAAAACGTTTGAGATGATTGATATTGATGGGTTCTTCTACCAAGTTGCGGTTGCATTTGTATTCGCAGAAATGAGGGCAGACCCGACCAATGGAGAGTGGCATGGGCAACCGCTCCCGGATGAGCTTGAGCGCCTCAATGTACTGGCCCTGGGAGATGAGGGCAAGATATCCCTGAATGTCAATGCCGGCAGGACAGGTCAGTTGACAGGGGGCAATACAGTCACCATAGTGTTCTTTGAGGAGGAGTTCGAGCATGAGCTTACGCGTCTGCTGAATCTCCTCCGAGTCGGTGGTTACAACCATACCTTCTTGGACTTCAGTACCGCAGGAGGCCTGGAAGTGTGGTTCGCCTTCCACCTGAACCACGCAGAGGCGACAACTTTCTATGGGTTTAAGGACTTCGTTGTAGCAGAGTGTAGGAATGTAAATGTCGTTTTGCCTGGCGACCTGTAAAACGGTGCTCCCTGCTTCGGCCTCTACTTCCTGCCCGTTGATGGTTAGTCGGATTTTCTCCTTCATGAATTCCCTCTTTTATTCCACTGAATGCTTCGGGTCATAAGACAATCTTCAGCATCATGGGAAAAATACCCATGGAATTGCTGCAGAAATTCCATCCGGCTTTTCTGGCCTGCACGGCCACAGGTAGGGAAATTGAATTTGCACATATAGCATATATTTTTTTAAGAGTCATTAACTTTGTGAATTTTAGGACTTACTGTGATGAGGCAATGTGTTCATCCCTCATCGATTAAGGATTATGTTTCGCATTGTATTCATCGGGGCCAGAGCTACTCAAGAAACAAGGTAGATAGAGACCCAGAAAGCGATGATTACTTCAATGGAAAAAATCACGAAGAAAAGAATGTACTTGGAGACGGGAAAATCTTCAAAAATTTTGTTAGCTTTCTGCAAAAAACCAGCGCCTACAGGCGAGGCGTACATCCTGAAAGGATCATCGGATCTGGTGCTTTGCCCAGGTGTCGAACCGGCCATTTTGTGCTCCTTGTCGGCTGGAATGGGTGGGCTAAAACCGCTGACCATTTGGACAGACCGGGTTCACAATCGACCAAAAATCAGCTGTGCTACATGGACTCTTGTCAGCTTGTGAATAATATCTTTTTTCCCAGCGAGGAAGTATAACCTTTTTCATTTCATTGTACAAGAGTAATCTCATCAGAAATTACCCCATTTTTTGTATCGTTACAGCAGTGAGCTCCATCAGCATGACCAACCCCAACAGATATTTCTTCGATGTCTGAGAAAATTTCTCTTTTTGCCTTGACGGTGGTAGCCATAATCTGTTACAAAACACCTCGTTTGTGATAATCATCACCAAGTGTTTTGCTCCCACCTGATTCTCGTTCATGGAACAAAGTGGCAACATTTGCGGCTGTTGGGCTTACCGGTGGCCTTGTCCACCAAAGAGTTGAGAGTATTTCATGACCGCACAAGCCTTACATGACTTTGTTTATGTGGGTGTGTTCTTGTTGGCCGCTGTGCTTTTCGCGATATCGCCGCTCATTGCTTCCTGGTTGATTGGCGGTCGAAGCGTTGGGGCTAAGCGGGCAGAGACCTATGAGAGCGGCATGCCCGCAATTGGCAGCGCTTGGATACAGTTCAGCGTTGCCTATTATATCTATGCCCTCATCTTTCTTGCCTTTGACGTGGACGTTCTCTACCTCTTTCCCGTGGCTCTGGCATACGACAAGGGATTTTTCATTCGCGACTTCATTGAGATCGTTATCTTCATCGGTATTCTGTCCCTGGCCATTGTCTACGCCTGGCGTAAAGGAGTTTTCACTTGGCAGAAAAGGAGATAGCCCCTGGCGCCCGCGTGCAACTCGCGGTTGTAGAGGAGGTACTCAACCTGTGTAGGGCCAATTCCCTCTGGCCCATGACCTTTGGCCTGGCCTGTTGCGCCATCGAGATGATGGCGGCCGGGGCCAGCCGTTTTGACTTGGACCGCTTTGGAGCTGGAGTCTTTCGTCCTTCGCCCCGGCAGTCGGATTTGATGATCGTAGCAGGCACTATCTCCAAGAAAATGGCCCCTACCATAGTTACCCTTTGGGAGCAGATGCCAGCGCCCAAATGGTGTATTGCCATGGGCAACTGCGCAATTTCCGGGGGGCCGTTTGAGTATGACGGTCAATATGCCATTGTGCCGGGGGCTGAGCTCATCGTACCGGTGGATGTTTATGTGCCCGGGTGCCCACCTCGACCCGAGGGGTTAATTCAGGGATTTCTGGCTTTAGAGGACTTAATCACCAAAGGCGAAAAACGAAATGTCCTTAGAAGATTTAAAAGAAGAATTGTCAAAGGTCGTTGAGCCGGGGGACATGGTCCCGCGGGATTATGAGAAAGACGGCTGCTTATTGGAAATAAAGGCCAGGGCCGAGCAGGTGGAGGCTGTGGCCAAAGCAGCCTTCGAGACCGACTGTTTTCTGGAATCAATCACTGCGGTGGACTTTACCAACGGTCCCCAGATCATTTACCAGTTCAACTCATTTACCAGCATCTCCCGGGTGCTGGTGCGAGTGCAACTGTCCCGAGGTGAATCGGTGGTTTCCATCGGCAGCATTTACGATGCGGCTCTCTGGTATGAGCGGGAA
>PPDG01000583.1 GCA_002899795.1 Desulfobacteraceae bacterium
ACACCCTGCGGTTGCCCGGTGGCACGTCCATCCTCTTCGCGCTCGCTGCGCTCCGCTCAGTCCCGCAAGCGGGTTCCCAGTTTCGTGGTCTCGCGACAGTAATTCATGGAATATCCGGGCTAACCCGGAAATATTCAGGCTAACAATCCATGGACGAAGAAAGAGATTACTGTAACATCTCTTTCCAAACCATGAAAAGATCATGACCGTAGACCCAGTAGTAAAATGTGGACCCGAGTAAGGCATGAGAGAGTCCCAGGGGGAGCAGGACTCGATAGCGACGGTAGAGAAAAGTCCAGAAGATTCCTGCAACAGCGGCGGCAAGCGTGACGCCGATGTCAGGTAAGTGGACTAAAGAGTAAGCCATCCCCGTGGCGACTACTGAGACCGGCGCGGGGAAAAGCGTAAGAAGACGCCCGAGAAGGTAGAACTGGAAGAGGAACTGCTGCAGCAGAGCCCACGGGAGGTAGAGGACGAACGCTATGGGGAGATGGTAGTTTAAGAATCGAGCCCAGGCTCCATCCCAGCCGGATTCCCTGTAACCGAGCGCAAGTCCGATTGCCGCGAAGGCAAGAATCACGGGAATAGTGACGGCTGAGGCCAGAAGGTAGGATCGTCTTACTCGAGTCCGTAGATCCTCTTTCGGTGGGAACTGAGCCCAGATTGAGTTTCTGGTGAACCGAGCGTTCGAGGCAATGAGACAGAGCGCGAACAGAGCAAGAAGAACGTCAATGTAGGTGGCCCGTTTTGGAAAAAGAACGAGAAATACGATAGTTAGTACACCGAGAACGAAAAGTTCGGTGAGAATACGCCGCCTTAAAGTTTGTCCCATAAGCTTTCTCAAAGCCAAAAAACAGCGATCCCGCCTACACCGCAGGGTGGGTGGCGGAATCAGTTGCAGATGTTAGCCCGGATTATTCATGAATCAGCTGCTCCGACCGTGGATATAATCGTTCTTCCTGGCGTCCTCGGGCCTTGAACCCTGCGACGTACTGTTCTAGTACGCCTCGGATTCAAGCCCCTGCGGTTGCCAGGTGGAACGTCCATCTTCACGGTCTCGCGACACAGCTTCATGAATAATCCAGGCTAAGTGGCGAAACTTTTATAAATGCGAAATATATTCGCCGGCGGTGCGCTGTTATGTCCAGGCACTCGATAGATTTCAAAGGCTGATGCTACAAAAAGAGCGACAATCAACCCAAGCACGACCACGAGAGCGTAGCGATAAGGAAGGAAGCGGAACAGCAACCAGTTAATTCCGGCCGCCGAGACATAGAGAAGGCCTCCGAGAATCACGACATGCGCCCACAATATGCCGAGCATCCAGAAGCCTTCGGCAGTGAATTTTGGTAAAGCAACAATAAGCCCGTGAACTGCGAGATAGATTATGCAGAATGTCGGCACTATACCGCCCACAACCACCATGAAGTAGGGAACTGGCAAGGCTAAAAGCAAGGCAGCGAAAAGAGTCCATTTCGGCCAGCGACTTGAATTGGTGGATAGATCGTTCACGAATGAACCTCGTAAATGTTTCGGGTCAAAAAGTTTTGTTTTCCGATTGGTCTGTGGTCAATGGCTGAAATGATAATTCTATGGACATGTCTCTATCGCGCACGGTTGAATGCAGCGGCTCGGCGTGCCACGGTGGGAGAGCTCTTATTGACCACGTTGGCGTCGCACTGTAACAGTTTCCCCACCAATACCCCAGTTGTCCGTATGGACCTCATCTATGACCACGACTGTAGTTGCTGGGTTCTTTCCCAGAACTTTGGCGAGGAGTTCGGTCACTCCCTTGATAAGTTCAGCCTTTTGACCTGCTGTGACTCCTTCCTCGGTCACTTTGATATTTACATAAGGCATGACTGCTCCTTGCAAGCTTGGTCCATAGGGCCAGGTCAGAGTTTAATGACTTCGCCGGTACAGGTGGCGAGCTTTTGTGGAGGTTTCAGGTTTCAGTGTTCAGGTTTCAGTTTTTTTGTTTTTCTTCCCTGACACCTGACACCCGACACCTGAAACCTTGAGACTTAGTGCATGGAATTTGATATTTTGCAATGCTCCATCACTCGAGCAGACTGCCTCAAGGCATAAAGAGAAGATAAGTTATCTTTTATTGTTTTTGCCTTGTGCCCTGTGCCTCAAGCCTTGAGCCGCTCCCTTTGGTAATAATTCTAATTGTTTCTTCTCCAAATTCAATAATATCGCCCGAAAAGATCTTTTTTCTTTTCCTGGTTTCAATTTCTCCATTTACACGCACAAGCCCCTCTGCAATAACAAATTTCGCCTCTCCCCCGCTTTGAACCATGTTCTCGAACTTTAGAATTTTATAAAGCTCAATGGGTTCTTCCTCAATCTCTACCACTCTCATCTTTTTGGAAGCATCTTTGTTCATAATTTTAGACTGTTCACTGCTACTTGGACGGGTCTGCGCTACCCGGGTAGAAGACCCTTCAAGTGTCGCTGTGTTTAGCCAAAAAGCGATCTAATTGATTAGCAAAAGCCTGACGGTCACTAAGATTGAAAGACGATGGGCCACCTGTGTCCACGCCACCACTTCGTAATTCATCCATAAAATTACGCACAGCAAGGCGTTCGCCAATATTGCTTTTTGTATAGAACTCTCCCCTGGGATCAAGCGCATGGCCGCCTTTCTCTATAATCTCGGCGGCGAGAGGTATGTCAGCGGTAATGACCAGGTCGCCGGGTTGTAATTTCTGTACTATTTGGTTGTCGGCCACATTGAGGCCATAATCTACTTTGATCGCCTTGATATAAGGTGACGGAGGGGTGTGCAGGAGCCGATTCGCGACTAAAGTTAAGGATACGTGTAGTCTCTCAGCGGCGCGAAATAGAATATCTTTTATCACTCTGGGGCAGGCATCGGCGTCGACCCATATCTGCATTAACTTCCCTCCTGATAAAATGTCAGTTGCATGAAAATGCTCCAGCGAGCGCATTCCCCGTAGCTTGTTGGAGCGGAGCGGAAATCCCGTCGCCGGGGCTGCGGGGTTAGCGAGCGAACTACAATAAAATGGCTAAGTACCTTACATTTCGAAGATTCCCTGCAGCTTGCT
>PPDG01000237.1 GCA_002899795.1 Desulfobacteraceae bacterium
AGGTTTCAGTGTTCCCCGCTGGCGCTTCGCTTCAGACGGGATCTTAGACAGGTTTCAGTTTTTTTGTTTTTCTTCCCTGACACCTGACACCCGACACCTTAAACCCTGAAATTTGGTGCTTGGAATTTGATATTTTCAACACTCCCTCACTCCAGCAGACCACCGCAAAAGAGGAAAGACCATTGAAAACCCTACAGGGGGCGGCCCACAGCCGGGATTCTTGGGCCCAGATTCTTCACTATTCATCAACTAACCTGATTCTCGTTGTCAGCTCAGGATATTTCCCTTGGATGCCTTGATAAAACTCACGAATGCGGTTCATATCCTCTTTAATATCACCTGTAGGTACGAAAGAGAGACCAAGACATGCCTTTTTCTGACCGTAATCTAAATATCCACATAATATGGGAACTTGGGCAGTATGTGCAATCCAGTAAAAACCCGATTTCCAATAGTCTTTTTTCTTTCTTGTTCCCGAAGGACCTATGGCAACGACAAGCTTCTCAGACTCCCTGAATTGCTTCGCAATCTGATCGACCACACCGTGCTCGCTGCCCCGATTAATAGGGATTCCCCCCAACCATCTCATGATTCCTCCAAAAGGCTTTTTGAAAAGCGTATCTTTTCCCAGCCAAGAGATCCTTAAGCGGAATATATATACTGCGGCAAGCGTGAAAGGAAAATCCCAGCCACTGGTATGTGGTGCACCCACAACGACAAATTTGCCACCAGGCGGAACCTGCCCCACAACATCCCAACCAAATACTCCCATCCAAACACGACCTATCCAGTATTTGATGAATCCAGAAATTGGACCATTGTGGGTTATTCTGTAGCTAAGCATTTCCTGCTTTTCTCATTGATGTTGGTTCACTGGTAGTGTTGCTTTATAACATCTGAGTTCAAGAGGTATCCAGCGTACAAAGTGAAAGCTGTGACACCGGCGAGAATCAAGAACATTCTGAACCATGGCGCACCAACCATCATGCGCTGCTGGACCAAGACAAAGGTTGTGTGCATCCAGACCAGCGCACCAACGTAGGCTAACCCTTGTGCAAGCAACAGAATCCAGCGCTTTTTGATGAGGAGTAGCAATGGTGCGAGGATGCTAACACCTGCAAGAATGATACTGCTACCTCTTAAAAAGTGGGCTCCCAACAGCAGGGAAGCAAGTATCAAGGGGATGATTCTCAGAACCATAGCAGCAAGCCCTATCCCTTCTCGCAAGCTAGTGGTCGGACTCAGCGTCCGCGCCTACGCTATAGCAAAGGCGGGCCCGTCTCCATCAACTTTGGTGTGGGCAGCATTAGTGGAGTGGGCGACCACATCCCTGATATTCTCTGTCGTCAAAGATCACGGTGACCCTGGTCTCAAACGGTTCGCCGCTCATAGAATCACGGCAGCCTTGTCCTGTAATCACAATTACCAACTCATGCTCACTGGCCTGAACTCTATAGGTTGTTACTCGTGCCTGCAGGTCGATCATGGGCGCAGGTGTGGCAAACTTATATCGTCTCTGGCCGTAGTCGGCTACGAATACGACACTATCACCTTGCTTTAACTCCAGGTACCAACCCGGTTCGTTGCCAACGGCCCTGAAATCGACACCTCCCAACTTGGCATGTTCCCAGATGGCCTTTGCCCTGTTGTTCTTGCAATTGTGGTGCGTTTCTTGACCATCCTCGATCAATGCTTCATTTCCCTTGCTCCAAAACGTTATCTGCCCGTCATTGTACTTCGCTCCAGAAGCCGATGGAACATGGGGAAGACGTAAAGTTTTTTTTGGCAAAAACAGCCAGGCTTTTTCGCCCTCTATGCGTGCTACAAAGCTGTAGTTGTCGTTACATTCATACACGTATGTCTGGGGAGCGACTACACCATGCCGCTGGACAGGCTCATTGGTCTCATGTGCCTGTGCTGAGGTGCCAGAGCACGCCGCCAGGAGCGACAAACCGCACATCCGTAACGTGAACCATACATGTCGTTTTTTCATATTGTACACAATGGTTCCACCATGAGGCTGGGGCGAAGCAAGCGCGGACGAGCTGTTTTCCAGGTCAACTGTACTGAAATGTTAGCAAGCAGTCTCACTGCTTCTGAGCAACTATATTTCGGTAGAGTTCCTCCTGGAAGCCCTGGGGTGACTCGAATTGCTCATAGAATACCCTATACGTTCCGGCTGCGAGCCTTATCTTGGCCCCATTTTGGTCCGTGCAAACCTCATTTACCTGGTCACGCAAAGACTGTGGAATATCATCCGCAAACGGCAGAAAAAGAAGTGTCCCGGAGTGGCAGGAAATCTTTTCAGCCAGCGTTTCTGTGTTGGCAGGCACCAAGAACTTTTCTTCCAAGGACTGTGACAGTGGAAGCAAGAGGTACGGATTGCACCACAACACCGGGCATGAAGCTTTGCCACCATAATGTGTCACCGTCAGACCACGCGTTCGCACATAACTCGCCGATGGGTCGGTGCTTGCACTCATTGTCTGACCGAGATGAATTGGATCGGTGATAAAAAGAAATTCGTCTTTCAACTCGAAACTGTCATCGACTGCCACCATACAATCGGGAGACCATTTATGCAGATCCTGAATCGGCCTAAATCGCTTTGGGTCGGCCAGGGCAGAGCAGTTGCTGTTCGTTGTCATATTAGGCTCCAATAGATAATCAAAGCAAGTGATTCATGAAATATCCGGGCTTAGAGTGCGGTCTCTTGGTATGGTGGGAAGGATTGCAGCCTCCCAGGCAATAAGAGCTTTTTTGCGTATGCCACCCCATCGATAGTCACCCGGGATGCCGACCTTCCGAATAACACGATGACAGGGGATGAGATAGGCCACCGGGTTGACAGCGATCGCTGTACCCACCGCACGGGAGGCAGAAGGGTTTCCAATGGTACGTGCAACCTGACTATAGGAGCAGAGAAGGCCAGAAGGTGTGCTGAGAAGAGCTTTCCAAACATTGATTTGAAAGTTAGTTCCCTTTACCAGTAAAGTCAGTGAGCCGTTTTCATTTTTTTGGCGAGTGAATATTCTCTTTGCTATAG
>PPDG01000477.1 GCA_002899795.1 Desulfobacteraceae bacterium
CTTTCAATCCTTCCTGCGCGACCCTTCTCCCCTGGATTTCGTCAAACAATGCAAAATTTACAGCATTTATTGCATCAACGTTTCTCTTGCTATTATCCTCAAAAGCTTCCCGATTAAGAACTTCACGAAAAATAGTTCTAAATTCCTGTAGCCTGTTTTCTGTGAAAATCTTCTGAAATAGAACTTGAGGCTGCTCCGCGTACCCGAATTCATCGAGACGCTTCAGCATATACGTGAGCGTTCTGACTGTTAGCTTAAAGCCAAAGGTCTCTTCCAGTACCGCTTGAAGGGCGGGTGGTAATGTCGCCTGGTTAGGTCCATCCATACGAATCTCGTGCGAACCGGGCTCAGCGACAACCGGAGCCACCAACTTTCCTTTCGCTTTTCGGGTTCTCAATAGCCCATGAGCCTCTGCCTGTTGGCATAAGTGCTCTGCCTGCAGAGCAGCAGCCTGAAGGTAGGCGCTCAAATTGTAGAAGCCTGTGTGTATATACTCAGGAAGCGCATCGCCACTTCGGCTAAGCACATATCTATATTTGTGGTCAATCTCGCCCCACGCCTCCTCAAGAATAGTCCGTAATTGAAACTCGATCTGAAGCCCTTTCAACTCATCGGTTGCATCTGAATTCTCACCTAGCTCTACTTGGTAGTGAATGGATGAGTATCCACTATATCGAAGATCAAGGCCCTCTGGAATCGCCTCACCGGGTTCTACCGGCAGAACAAATGATCTCTTTTGATCCGGTCTTCGGATGAATCGTAAGATTTTCTCCTCGGCCAAAAGTCCAAGATACGCTTCGACTCTCTTGATATCTGCAAGACGGAGACAGATAAGCCTAATTCCTAGTAGATCGCCGACTCTTTCCTGAAAATTCTTTTGCGTAATAGGCGCTGCTTCAACCCCAAGTTGTTTGTTCTCTTCATCGATTTTCTCTATGAGCCTCGCTTCATCTTTGATGCGATATGTAATTGTATGAAGACTTTCCTTTGGTGACGAAGGATCGTCCCTAATGAGATGAACAATGTACTCCGCAAGTTTCTCGTATTTCTCCTTTTCCTTGAAGAACGAGATTAAAATTGCTTCCTTCTGACGTTTTCTCATGTATCAGGTCGCCTGTGAAGATCCCAGATTTGCCCAGTAGCATCTACCTGTATATTTTTAGGCACATAACCTTAAATTATACGGCGTATTATCCGCTTTATAATGCGAAAAGTCTCATACCCATATCGTAAATTGTAAAAAACTACAGCTACTTATTCGATAACACTCAGGTTTATTCTTCCCAAATTGAGCAATATGGTTGAGGGGTGGTCGCTATACAAATCTAAACAAACATTGATTCGGTGCAATCTGGCCAACATAATAATGTACTGCTATCCCGCTGAACGATTCCTCGAATTGGTCCGTCCTCGGAGACAACGAATGCCACACAATCGGGACACTTCCCTATAAAATCAATGGTTGAATTGTGCCTGGTCCCTAACTTAGTGTGAGCAAAGATGTCACCTCCCCCACCAAAGGCGTCTGGCCCTATGAGAACAGTGCCCTCCCATACGGGCGCATTGAGCGTTACCCCAAAAGAAATCAAGTCTAGCTCGTCTGTAAGGAGTAAGGCACCATCAATAGCAGACAACTGTGCCAGAAGCTGGAGTCTCTCTTCAATGAGTTTCCGCAGAGCAATTTGACCCGACATACTACCTGGCGGTCCCTCAATAAGCCTAATAAATAGATCCCGCAAACCGAGTTCTCGGGAGAAGCGATACTCATAAGTAAAACGTCGTTCATGTTCATAATGCTGAAGGCTGCGCTGCGGGATCAACACTATCGTTGCACCATGGCTACGAGAAGCAACTTCCGATAGAAGATAATCAAGAGCGTCTCGATAGATAAGCCAGTATTCGTTTCCACTCCTATTGTATAATGAATGTGTGTGAACGGCTCTGATGAGAAAACTGCCCATGCTCCCCGATGCGAATGGCCTCGGTGTTGCTCTAATGAACTCTCCTCCCACGAACCGTCCGATCAGATTATTTGCTCTAGATACTAAGAGCGAACCCGGTTGACGACTAGATATCGTGAGAACGTCGGGCCGTGTGTAGATTAGTTCAGGGATCACTCCTGGAATTTCATTGAATCTTTTTGTCGTCGGGGAGTAATTTAGCGCACCCCAGATTTGATACTGGGCACCGTCATCCCTTCTCTCGACCGCTAGTGAGGTCATCTCAGAATCGACCGCCGGAGCAAGCTTTAGTATCGACTCTACTGACAAAGGTTCTGCTATCTCAAAATTCATCACTAATTGGGACCGGCCAGAAGTACGTTGTTCCTCGTCTATCTCATCACGCTGCAACAAGGCAAGACTGAAGGTGATAGACCTATCTTCTTCCCTATTCAAACTTGCGAGAAAGGCTGTTTCTATGAGAACGCGGACGGAATCGAAATCAGGAATAGACCTTTGTCGTCTCCCACGTTCTAGATGATCCTGGTCATGTTGCCAGGCATCAATGATATCTTGAATTATACGATCTTCAAACATCGTTTTGTTACTGTGGCAACTCCGAGTCTGGTTGTCGAATCGCAGTCCGACCATGCATTATTCGGAACCTCAAGAGTTAATTGATGCACATAGATCGAGTTATCTGCGATTCCCCAGGATTTTAGTCGGGCTTAACATTACATATTTTATCCTGACACAAGATGTTTGAAGCTGTCAAGGCAAGGGCACCAGAGGATGAAGCCCTGTCTCCCACACAATGGATTACCGAAGTGTGCCACAATGTAATGAAAACGGATTAGAATCGTCAGGCCAATTAAAAGCTTAACTAAGAGCATTGTGTCTGGTCGCATCTCAATTCTAACAGTTGAAAACGTCTGTGAGTTCGCTATGGCAGGAAGTTCGCCATACCAGTTCCTGCTTTTATGGATAAGGGGCAGCAAGTCTAGTTGGAGGATTTTGTGGTGACTGAACCTAAAACTTTCCCTGTGTGGATGAGCTTTGAAGTGGATTAGGAGCTATTCGGTAGGGGCATCTCCACCACTAAGC
>PPDG01000149.1 GCA_002899795.1 Desulfobacteraceae bacterium
CGCAGAGAACGCAGAGAACTGCACTTTAGTTATTTTTGATTTAGTGTCCATCATGAAACTCAATTTCCCCTCCCCTGGCGGGAGGGGATAATGGGAGGGGGACCTGATAGCATAGCGTAAAGAGCAGAACGCAGAGCGTCGAGAAGAAGTTTTATTCGCTATGCGGTTACCGCTATGCGCCATGAGGATTTTCACCCCCACCCTAACCCTCCCCCGTCCCCGCGACAAGCTCGGGATCTACGACCAGGGGGAGGGGATTATTAGGTACATCCCAGAATAATGCATGAAAATGACCCAGTCGTTATCGAATCCCGTAAGGGTTCCCGAGAAAAATCCAGCGCGCCGCTGGCCATTATGGCCTGCAGTGAAGCAGATCGCCATCGATTTTGCCGTCTGCCAACCCCCGTTGCAGACAGTGCGCGAACAACTTATAACGCTCGTCTGCTGGACGTGGTCCATGCTAACCGTTCCATCACCATCGCAGGCCCCATCCTTGGTGCCCCACAGGCTGTCCTTGTCCTCGAGAAGCTGATCGCCCTTGGAAGCCGGGTAATTATAGTCTTTGGCTGGTGTGGGTCGCTGCAATCAGACCTTAAAATTGGGGATTGGCTTTTGCCCAGCTCAGCTCGCAGCGAAGAAGGAACATCTTCCCACTATCCCATGAGCACGGCAAAATTTCTTCCGGACACCGACTTGTTTGGTAGCCTTCAAGACTACTGTGTGCAAAACGGGCTCTCCGTTCGTGCAGGACCCATCTGGACCACCGACGCTCCACTGCGAGAAACCGTGGACAAAGTGAGCGGTTATGGAGAAGAGGGACTCCTGGCAGTGGAAATGGAGATGTCAGCACTCTTTCATGTGGCCGCATATAGAAAAGTACGGTTGGCTGGGCTGTTGGTGGTCTCAGATGAACTTTTCACCCTAAAATGGAGACCCGGCTTCCGCAGCACCCGCTTTAAGCGGGCCTGCCGCCAGGCAAGTGAAACTCTCCTCGACTTCTGCTCCAGCCTGCCTCCACATCTTCTTACGTAGGTCTTAGCAGCAACCCATCTCTTCTTGTCTAACATACTTGTGTGTTGCATAATAGGCGACATGAAGAGACGGTGACGCGGCGAGGCTAACTAGGCACTAAGCACTAGACACTCGGCACCAAGAGCGATTCCTCAGAGTTTATTGTAGTGCCTGGCTAACACTGGCGCTTGGTTTTGTTCGAGGGAACTGACATATGGTTTCAGACAAATCTCATGGGCCCGCTAGACCAACGCTGGCCATAGACGTCGGGGGCGGCACCCAGGATATTCTCCTTTGGCAGCCAGACACTCCCATAGAGAATTGCGTCAAGCTGGTGTTGCCGTCCCAGACTGTGGTGGTGGCAAATCGTATCCGTCGTTGTACCTCGCAGTCCGTTCCTATTTTTCTTACCGGGAACCTAATGGGTGGTGGCGCCTGTGTTGGGGCCCTCCAGCAGCACTTACAAGCCGGACATCCTGTATACGCTGAAGTAGGGGCTGCACTAACCATATATGACAACCTGGATCGCGTCAGAGCTTTGGGAGTGACCCTGGTGGAGGAGCCCCCACCTGACGTGCATCCGGTGATAATGGGCGACGTGGACCATGCGGCCCTGGCCGAGGCCCTTGCGCCTTTCGAAGTTGAGCTACCGGACTCATATGCAGTGGCGGTCCAGGACCATGGTTTCTCGCCGCACGGGAGTAACCGCTTGTTCCGCTTCCAGCAATGGCGCGATTTCCTCGATCGAGGTGGCAGATTGGATCAGCTCTGGTATGAGGAACCGCCAGACTATCTGACCAGAATGCAAGCTGTAAAGCGAGACTTACCCGGCGCCCTGGTAATGGACACCGGTGCCGCTGCCATCTTAGGTGCCCTTTGCGATCCAACAGCTGCGGATAAGACCCAAGAAGGGTTGGTGGTACTCAACCTAGGAAATCAGCATGCAGTAGCCTCGCTGGTACTTGACTCGAAAATCGTTGGTATCTACGAGCACCACACTGGTTGCCTCACGGTTGCCAAGCTTCATGATCACCTGGTCCGTTTTCGTCAAGGTACACTCAGTGATCGGGAGGTGTTCGACGACCAAGGGCACGGTTGCGTCACCCTTCCCGAGGTCAAGGATATGAGCGCTTTTCCAACTGTAGTGGTAACCGGTCCCCAACGACATCTGGCGAAGAGCCTGGGCTATTATTTCGCCGTACCCTATGGCGACATGATGCTCTCAGGCTGTTTTGGCCTGATTCGCGCAGCAACTGGGGCTATTTAGCTACGCGTCAGTGGTCCGTGGTCCGTCGCAAAAGACGCATGGGGCATGGAGCTAGTGGCGCAAGGCGCAAGGGAACTCCTAGATTATGAATCGTAGGGGCGGGGTTTACCCCCGCCCGCAAGGGTCTCACACTGAATATCTCAAGGTTAGAGCTGTGACGGAGGCGCGGTGAAAGCATGACCGAGGTCTTGAACGAAATTCCGGAGCAGGTTCGTCAAAGAGTGGCTGAACTACAAGAGCAGATCGACTACCATAATTACCGCTATTATCGTCTCAATGACCCTGAGATTTCTGATGCGGCCTATGATGAGCTTTTTCAAGAGCTGCTGAGGCTGGAAAAAGAGTACCCCCAACTCATCAGCCCCGACTCACCAACCCAACGGGTAGGCGACGAGCCCCTGGAAGCGTTCAGATCCGTCACCCTTCACCGGCCCATGCTGAGCCTGGAGTCTGCTCACGAACCCCGTATTTTGGAGGATTTTCACCGCAGAGTCCTCGAAGCAGCAGGAGAAACAGGGGTAGACTACCTGATCCAACCTAAAGTGGACGGGGTATCCGTGGAGCTGACCTACGAAAACCGCAGGCTGAGCCGCGCCGCCACCCGCGGAGACGGCTTGACCGGGGAAAATATTACCCTCAACATTCGCGCTATTGCCACCATTCCAAAAACTCTCTCTGCGCCGGCGCCCGCTTTTGTGGTGGTGCGGGGAGAGATATTCATGCCGGTGGAAGGTTTTCGCAACCTCAACGAACGACTTATCACCG
>PPDG01000501.1 GCA_002899795.1 Desulfobacteraceae bacterium
CAAGCTTTGAGACATAAACGGCGTAAACTTTTACATTGTATTGGATATTTAATCACAAACAGCAGCGAGGTGACCAAGACTTTAATTCCAACAGGAGTAGGGTGGGAGCCGTAGCCGCCACAAGATTTTTTTCTTGCGCTCAGCAGATCGGCTCGCTAGGCTAGGACTAACAGCAAGGCACATCAAATACATTACAGTTTTGGAGGCTAGGGTTGTATGAAAATCCTTATTAGTGACGGCCTCGCTCAGAAAGGGATTGATCTGCTCAGCAGTGTTCCTGAGTTTGAGGTGGAATTCAGACCTGGGCTTTCTGCCGCAGAGCTTAAAAGTGCTGTCAGTGATACTGAGGCGCTTGTCATTAGAAGTGGCACCCAGGTGACCGCAGATGTTATTGCCTCGGCACCAAGGCTCAGGGTTATCGGCCGGGCCGGAATAGGATTGGACAATGTGGATATCGCTGCGGCAAGCAAGCGGGGTATTGTGGTAATGAACACCCCGGACGGAAATGTGATTACAACGGCCGAACATACCGTGGCCATGCTGATGGCGTTATCCAGGAACATCCATCAGGCCACCACTTCCATGAAAGCGGGACAATGGGAGAAGAAAAGATTTCTAGGACAGGAAGTCTACCATAAGACCTTGGGTATTATCGGCGTCGGTCGTATCGGGCGGATTGTGGCCGAACGTGCCGCTGGTTTACGGATGCATGTAATCGCTTACGATCCCCACCTTGAGCCTGAAACCATTCAGAAGCTGGGGGTTGTGGCGGTTGATTTAAACGAACTCTACCAGCGTTCGGACTATATAAGTGTACACACTCCCCTTACCAGAGATACCAAAGGGTTACTCAACCATGAGGCCTTTGCCAAAATGAAAGAAGGGGTAATGATCATAAACTGTGCCCGCGGGGGCATTGTGAACGAGCAGGATCTGTATGAGGCAATCACCAGCGGCAAGGTCGCAGGTGCAGCCCTGGATGTGTTTGAACAAGAGCCGCCTGGTGACCATCCCCTGCTCAAGTTAGGACAAGTCATCTGTACCCCTCATCTAGGGGCCTCCACTGGCGAAGCCCAGGAAAATGTGGCTGTGGCCATTGCCGAGCAGATAAAGGAGTTTCTCCTCGCCGGGGGCATCCGGAATGCCGTAAATACACCACAGATAAGCTGCGAACTGATGAGCGAAATATGCCATTATCTCACGCTTGCAGAGAGATTGGGGTCTTTTCTGGGGCAGATAACTCAGGGTGCCATGAAGGAGGTGACCATTGAGTACAGGGGCGGCGTGGCTCATTTGGACACAGAGCCCATTACGCTGGCGGCGTTAAAGGGACTTTTGGAGCCCATCCTTCAGCATGAGGTCAATTATGTGAACGCTCCTATCCTGGCAAAGGAAAGGGGAATTGTGGTGAAGGATTCGAGGAGTGAAGAGGCTCAGGATTACCTGAACCTCATAACGATTCAAGTCAGAAGTACGGCAGAGGACACGCTGGCTTCGGGAACCCTCTTCGGGAAGAGAGAACCCAGGCTCGTCCGCTTCAATGATACCTCCCTGGAAGGGGATATAAAGGGCAATCTGGTGCTGATTTACAATGAAGATGTGCCCGGAACCTTCGGCAGCATTGGAACCTGTTTTGGCAAGCACAATATCAATATCTCCATGTGGAAAGCTGGGCAGATTGTTGAAACGGGCGAAAATGTACTGCTCATTAGGGTAGACACCCCGGTGGAGGAGGAAACCATGGAAGATCTCATGGATCTTCCCAATGTCAATTCTGTACAACTGTTGCACATCTCATAGCAAAGCCCAGCAAATCCAACCTACTACACAGTTAGGGGGTATTTGTTACCTATTTAATGCCCACCAGAAGGTGGTCTGCTGGCTGTTCATTGCGCCGGTTGGTCGTCAACCAGCAGTAAACGGGAGGAGTTGAAATGAAGACATTGTTGAGAGTTGGATTGTTACTGACACCCCTGGTTTTAGTTGGCTTGATCCCCATCTCGGGTATAAAAGCCGAAGAGAGTGATGCCAAAGCCCTTTTTGAAAAGCGTTGTGCCCTGTGTCACCCTACTAGCAGGCCTTTGGGCAAGACCAAGAGCAGTGAGGAGTGGGAAAAGACAGTAAAGAGGATGAAAGGGTATGCAGGTGAGCGGATAAGCGACCAAGATGCGAAGATCATCACTGTGTATCTGGCTGAGATTAGAGGAAAGTAACATTTTTTATTCAACCATTTCACATTTGTCATTAATGCATTGGTGACTATTCGACTGTAAGCAGGAGCAATGATGAAATATAAGGACATCCAGCTCCAGGTAGATGGACATATTGCCACGCTACTGTTGGACCGGCCGGAAAAAAGAAATGCTCTGTCACTCAACACCCTGGAAGAGATGATCCATGCTCTCGAGGATTTGGCAACACACCAAGAGGTGAGGGTGGCGGTCCTTCGGGGTAATGGTCCTATGTTTTCGGCTGGGCACGATTTGCATGAACTGGCCGATGGCGATCTTAAAGCTTATCGTAAAATCTTTGCAACCTGCATGAAAATGATGCTCTTGCTGTCTGAGATTCCTCAACCGGTGATTGCAGCGGTGCACGGCATTGCTACAGCCGCTGGTTGTCAGCTGGTGGCAGCATGTGACCTGGCGATTGCCGCTGAAGATGCGCGTTTCGCCACCCCCGGCGTCAAGATCGGCTTTTTTTGTACCACGCCGATGGTGCCTTTGAGTCGAGTAGTGGGCCGCAAGAAAGCCCTGGAGATGCTGTTCACCGGTGAGTTCATTTCGGCTCAGGAAGCATTGCAGTTCGGACTGGTAAACAAGGTAGTTCCTCCGGCAGAACTGGATGATGCCGTTAGAGAGCTGGCTGATCACATCTGCCAGTATAGCCGGACCGTGCTTGGTGTAGGTAAGGAAGCTTTTTACCAACAGATTGAGATGTCGGAACGTCTGGCCTATGCTTACGCCAGTGAGGTTATATCGGTCAATGGGGTGATGCCGGTGGCACGGGAAGGCATGGCCGCATTTCTGCAAAAACGAGA
>PPDG01000103.1 GCA_002899795.1 Desulfobacteraceae bacterium
CTCTGAGGCGTACCTCTGAACGGTACGTCGCAGGGGGAGCCTGTCCTGAGCCTGTCGAAGGAACACCCGAGGACGCCCGGAAGGGCGGCCATATCCGTGGTCGCAGCAAGTGATTCATGAAATATCCGGGCTAGATGTTATCCATTGACAGGGATTGGTTTGCCCGTTTAGTATCACTTTTTGTGCTCGCCAATGCAAGAAACTATACATTAAGGAATTTAGGGATTCAGGGATTCAGGAATTGCCAATTGCCATTTAATGTCTGAATCACTTACTTGAGGGTATACCAGTGAAAGATTTCTTCTATCCAGAGAGCGTTGCAGTTGTCGGCGTTTCTGCCTCTCCTACGAATCTGGCCCGCGCCATCGTCTACCATCTTATTGAGTTCCACTATACCGGCAGGATTTATCTAGTGGGTCCCAAGGGTGGCTCATTCATGGATCACATGATCTACCCCACCATTGTCGACATACCCGGCCGGGTGGATCTTGCCGCAATCCTCACCCCGGCAGCAACCTTACCTGAAATCATTGACTCCTGCGGCCAGAAGGGCATCAAGCGGGTCGTGATCGAATCTGCCGGCTTCAGCGAATTGGGAAATGAACGCAGAAACCTGGAAGAGCAGGTGATGGCTGCAGCCCAGAAGTATGGCATCCGCTTCATTGGCCCCAACTGTATCGGTGTCATCAATAAAGAAAACGGTCTGGCAATTCCTTTTATGCCGTTTCGCGATACTTTCAACCTGGGCTCCTTTTCCATCATCTCCCAGAGTGGTGGAGTGGGTGCGGCCTTGCTTAACACCCTCGCGACTGAACATCTAGGATTTAACAAGTTCGCCTCCGTCGGCAACAAATTGGACACTGATGAAAACGACCTTCTGGAGTACTTTCTGGAAGACAAGGGTACCGAGACGATATTTCTTTACCTGGAAGGTATTGCCGACGGCCGTCGTCTGATGGAAATAGCCTCTCGCTCCAAGAAACCAATTCTTGTGCATAAGTCAAACATCAGTGAGGCAAGCACTCGAATCGCCCGTTCTCACACCGGTTCTCTCTCGGCCTCAGAAGAGGTGGTCAATGCTGCATTTCGACAATGTGGCATCAAGAGGGTCACTGACATGGGCTCCACCATGCTAGCCCTCAAAGCCCACAGCCTACCTCCTATGCGCGGCAATCGACTGGCGGTTGTTTCCCGCTCAGGTGGCCACGCTGTCGTTGCCGCCGACTCTGCGACCAAACATGACTTTGTCCTCCAGCCTTTTCCGGGGGATTTTCTCCGCATGGTGGAAAAACGGCTGCGCGCCGGGGTGATTCGACTCGATAACCCTATGGACCTTGGTGACCTTTTTGATTTTGAACTGTTTCAGCAGATAGTCAGTGACACCCTGGCTCGTGCCAACATTGATGGGATGCTGGTTGTAGTTAACTACAACGGGGTATTTTTTCAAGATGACAGCCGAAGGCTCGTAAGCACCATCAAGGAGGCCTGTCTAGAACTTCAGAAACCCGTGGCTCTCTGCGTGGTAACTAGTGACGAGGAGTGGCGGTTGAACCGTCGTAATCACCCGGGCTTTCCCATGTTCACAGACCCAGAAGAGGCGGCACAGGCGCTGGCCATTTCCAGGGACTTTTCCAGCCGTCGACTCTCCACTTTTGCCGAGGTTGAAACCTTCGCGGTCGACAAACAAGAACCGCTGGCTATTCTGACCGCAGCCAAAGCCCGCCAGGCCAGGCAACTTACCACGGATGAGGCTTTTCAGATTCTTTCTTGCTACTCCATTCCCGTAGCCCCCTGGGCCAAAGTGAGTGGTGCTCGAGAGGCCTCGGCTCAAGCGGCAGCATTGGGCTTTCCTGTGGCCGTGAAAGTTATGGGGGAACAATTTGTCCACAAGTCCGACGTGGGCGGAGTACTGCTTGATCTCAAGTCCGAGGCTGAAGTGGGGGAGGCGTACGAACGGTTGACAACCCTGATAGAGAAAACTGATCCTGGACTAAAAGAACGGTCTATTTTGGTGCAAAGGATGATCTCGGAAGGACACGAAGTCTTAGTGGGCGGCAAGCAGGATTCCACCTTTGGCCCGATAGTTCTTGTAGGTCTTGGTGGCGTGTACGTGGAGGTCTTCGGAGATGTGGCACTCCGCGTCGCACCTGTGAGTGCAGTGGAGGCTCGAAAAATGTTTGCTGAAATTCGCGGTGGCAAGCTACTAGAGGGTGTAAGAGGACAGCCGCCAGCCGACCTCGAAACACTCCTAGAAATAAGCCAGCGCATCTCTCAACTCATGTGCGATCTGCCTCAGATTCAGGAGTTGGATCTTAATCCCATCAAAGTCTTACCGCAGGGCCAGGGATGTTTCGCAGTTGATTGTCGGATGATCCTTGCGTAGGTACCGGGTGTCAGTAAAAAGAAAAATTAAGGACAACACCTGAAACCTGAATACTGAAACCTCCTACTCGACTTTGCGAAGTATCAGATCATCACCTTGCCGGAGGATCTGAAAAACATCACCCTTTTGGAAGCCCAGTTTCTCCAAGAGCAGTGAGCGGGTCAAGGTGATGCTGCCACTTTGGCCAATACTTCTCCTATAGCCCATATCAACAACTTTGGCCTCTGACCTATTCTTTGCCTTTGGCATCTCGAACTGTGGAATTTCACCAAGCTGTCGGAGGCCTCGCACATACAGGTCCTGCACCTGGCTTTTCGATTCGATCCCGAAGATTCGTTGGACTTCTTCCAGTGATTTTCCTTTCTGTACCTCCTGTGCCACCGTCTTGGGGTCCACAGGAGGGCTGCTACCAGCGGCCATAAATATATCCTCCGCAAATAGAGATGCCTCGGCAGTAATGCTGAAAAATAGATTCAGCCCGGATATTTCATGAATTGCTGTCGCGAGACCACAAAGATGGGCGTGCCACCGGGCAACCGCAGGGTATTGGTCCCGAGGCGTACCTGAACGGTACGTCGCAGGGGCCGACACCCGAGGACGCCAGGAAGGACGGCCATATCCGTGGTCGCAGCAAGTAATTCATGAAATATC
>PPDG01000412.1 GCA_002899795.1 Desulfobacteraceae bacterium
ATTCTGGGAACCATAATGGGCCTCTGCCGCATAAGCCAGGGTCTGTTCTATCGGTTGCTTGGACGTTCTTACGTCGAATTGATTCGCAACATGCCTCCTTTGGTTCTTATCTTTATCTTTTACTACTTCGTTAGCGGTCAAATAATGCCGGTATTGGGTTTGGATGAATTTATCTTGGCACAATCAGAGACCACACAGCGGCTTTGTGAACTCCTGTTTGCGCCACCATCATTTCTTTCGGCTTTTTTCTCTGCACTTGTTACTCTGGCGATCTTTGAGGGCGCATATATCGCCGAGATAGTCCGAGCTGGAATTCAGTCCATCGACAAGGAACAGTGGGAGGCTTCTCACGCGCTTGGTTTATCAAAATGGCAACAGATGCGCCACATCATCCTCCCACAGGCAGTACAACGAGTCCTTCCGCCCCTGGCAGGACAGTTCATATCCCTTATTAAGGATTCCTCTATCGTTTCACTTATTTCAATCCAAGAGTTGACTTTTCAGGGAATGGAATTGATGGCCGCAACTTATCTCACTTTCGAGATCTGGATTACTGTGACCCTACTATATCTGTTAATGACCTTCACCTGCTCTCTGGCCGTGCAGAGACTCGAAGTCCGAATGGCGAGAGGAAGGGCCTGGTAGACACAAGGCACAGGAAGACGACGCGGAGACATGGGGACGCGGCGAGATTGATGTGCAATGCGAAATGCCAGATGGCCAATATCATTTCACACCCGTCATTGCGCATTATTCATTGAGAGATGAGAATTGTAGGGGCTTCCATAATTCGATATAAAATGTTAAATGCGAAATGTGAGATGTGAAATGCGAAATGCGAAATTGCCAACGATTATGGTTCCCCTGTTAAGAATTATCGTTCCCGCCCTGTTTAGCCTTTCTCTGATGGCCTGCGCCACCGCTATCAAACCCAAACAGGTCTGGTACCAGCAAGACACCCTGGATTCAACCATGAAGACTGATTTGGCAGCATGTCAATCAGATACAACTGATCAGAAAATGATCGCTCACTGTATGCGAACGAGGGGCTATTTGCTCATCCCTCAACCGCAGGCGGAGCTATTGATAGTGAGATCGCTTCAGGAAGAAGGCTTAAACGATGATGAAATTGCCGCTCAACTCCAATGGAGTGAAAATAAAGTTCGACGTTACCTTGACGAAGATTACGAATTGCCCCGGACAGCTTCCTTCGGACGGCAACCCATAGGAATATCCACGAGGATTGGCAAGCCGGCTGTAAAACCTCTGATAGCTGACCTAAAAGACAACGATCCGCTTGTCAGAAGTAACGCAGTGCAAGCGTTGGGCGCAATAAAGGACCCGCGCGCAGTGGAACCTTTGATTGCGGTATTGAATGATAAGGATCCACTCATTCAGAGACAGGCGGTGAAAGCACTTGGAAGGATTAATGACCTTCGAGCGCTGGAGCCCCTCATTGGGGTTTTGGAGGATAGAGAAAAGAAGCCACATGTTCGCATGAGTGCGGCTGAAGCCTTGGGCAGGATGGGTGACTCGAGTGCAGTGGAACCTCTCGTTGCTGCTCTCAATGATCAGCACTGGGATGTCCGAGGCCATGCCGCAGAGGCTCTGGGCAGGATCAGGGATCCGAGTGCAGTGGAACCCCTGATTGCAGCCTTGAAGGATCAGGATGCAACGGTTAGAGGTAATGCGGTGGACGGGCTGGCTCAGATTAACGACCCGCGGGCCATAGAAGCACTATCGGCCGCGTTAACCGACAAAAGCAAAACAGTTCGAAAAAAAGCGGCTCGGGCATTGACAGTGATTGCTGGGGAAGACTTCTGGTAGCAATGAAAAGAGAAAGAGCAGTCATTTAACTGGGCCTGCTTTCATCCAAGTACTGCTCCCCTTTCGCGGCAATCTTGTATTCTGGAGGCCGGCCGACCTCAACAGCTATATTTATATATGCCTGCTCTTTGAGCACATCCAGATAAGGTTCCAATTTGGGTTCAACGATCCCCAGTAGATCCGACAAGTCTTCCAAAGGATAGCCTGTATCTCCCGCAGCGACCAGAAGCTTGAGAACTCTTTTCTGTACACTTTCGGTCTCTTGCGGAGCTTCTTTCTTTTTACGACGGAGCCCTTTTACTTTCACCTTTTTACCGGGCGATGAGCGTGGTTTCTCCGGTTTTGGTTTCTGAGGCTCTGGTTTACTGGGCTCTGGTTTACTAGGCTCTGGTTTACTAGGCTCCTCTTTCTCTCTTATCTTTTCTTCAATCCTCTCATCGATTTTCTCTTCAAGCTCTTTAGCAATTACGGGTGCTGCTTCAGAAGCCTCAACTTCCTGCTCAGCAAATCCAGGTTCTCTTTTGAAATCATCGATTGCAATCGGTGCATCATCATGTTTACCTGTGTGGCTAAGCGATACCAAGGTAGCCCGCAACTCGGCTTTCATGGTGTCATAAGACAGACGCGGGAGCCGTCGGATACCAAAACGCTTTGCCAAATCTTCAAAAAGCTGCTCCATAAAATTATCATCATCAACCTCCAGCACCTCAAAAATGCGCAGGTGTGACGGCAGACCAATTTTGTTTAGCCCTGAATGGCAAAGGCAATTGATTGCCAGGCTCTTGGTCCAGGCACAGCCAAATTCGAAATGGATCCACGGTTGGCGAATTGATTTCGGGCTACAAAGGACCAAAAGAAGATCCGCACTTGTTAGCGCGCCATCAAGCTCCACGAGCCATTTGTCACCCACTCCACTATCGCCAGAATTGCTGCTTAGCAATACTTCAAATTGCCCAAGAAAGGTGGACTCGATAAAATCCTTTAGAAGTAAAGCTATTAAGGCTTCGTCAGAAATGTGACTAATCAATATTTTCAAGGCCGCATTCCTCCCTGTAATTCGGGGCAGTGAACTCGCAGCCCCGTGATAATAATTGACAAATTCTCTTGTCTTCAACCTGTTACAACAAGCACGACTCGTGCCAAAACAGAACCAGAAAGAAAGCCTGGTTCTGCGAACATAGTAATGGGCCAGAGCTC
>PPDG01000192.1 GCA_002899795.1 Desulfobacteraceae bacterium
ATAAATCCGCAATCCGAAATCCGAAATCCGAAATTCTGACCTCTGACCTCTTACCGCTTACCACTTCCTGCTTCCTCGTACAGCTCAACCTCCAGTTTCTGACGGTGATATAGGGCGGCGTAGATTCCCTTTTGTGCAAGAAGTTGATCGTGGTTTCCCTGCTCTCGCAGGCGACCCCACTCCAGGACAAAAATCATATCAGCAGCCCTCATGGCCTCCAAGCGGTGTGAGGCTATGAGGGTAGTCCTGGCTTTCAGGTAATGTCTGAGATTAGCCAGAATGGCAAGCTCTGTCTCAAGATCCACTGAAGAGAAGCAGTCGTCGAGAATGAGCAGCGGTGTGGACAGTATGAGCGCCCTGGCAAGGGTCAGTCGCTGTTTTTGGCCGCCCGAAAGGGTGACGCCGCGTTCTCCCAGAATGGTGTCAAACTGGTGGGGCAGGGCGAGGATCTCGTCCAGCAAATGTGCGGCTTCAGCGGCCTCGATCATCTCGTCAGTACTTGCATCAGGATTTCCGAAACAGATGTTGGCGCGGACGGTATCAGCAAAGATAAATGGATCCTGAGGCACCACGGCGATGGCTCGGCGTAGTTCATCTAAAGGCCAGCGATGAATATCCTCACCCTCCAAATAAAGCTGTCCTGGGGGGGTGTCGTAGAGGCGAGGTAATAGCTGGCACAGAGTGCTTTTACCTGCACCGGTGCGGCCAACGATTCCCACCAATTGTCCAGGTTTGATGCTTAGATGAATATCCTCCAGGGCCGAGAGATTGGAGCCTGGATACGTAAAGGTAAGACTCCGGCTTTCAATGTCGCCCTGGGTAAGGGATTTTTTAGGTACCTCCACTATCTCAGCAGCTTCAGAAGTGGTGTTCAAAATTGCTTGAATACGCCCCAGAGAAGCCGAGCCCCGCTGGAACAGATTTATCATCCAACCAAGGGCCATCATGGGCCAGGTGAGGAGGAGCAGATAGCTGTTGAAGGCAACAAAATCTCCAACGGATATGGTGTTAAGGATGGTAAGCTTACCACCGATGACGAGGACCAGGGCCATACTTATGTTCGTAAATATGAGACTCATGGGGGAGAAAAAGCCACTGATTTTTACCATGCGGAGATTTGCAGCAATATAATTCCGGCCAGTTTGATCAAAGCGTTTGATTTCTGCGGTTTCCTGGGTATAGGCTTTGATGGTGCGAATGCCGGCAAGATTTTCCCTGGCCCGCTCTGTTAGTTGAGAGAACGAGGCCTGAACCTTTTGAAAGCGCTCATAGAAAATCTTACTGATGGTCCGGGCAAAAAGAGCAATGAAAGGCATGGGTAAAAGGGCAATAAGAGTCAGGCTAGGATTGATATAGAGCATGAAGCCAATTGCAGCGGTCCCCAGGACGAGGGTATCGGTGAGGGCCACCAACCCCATGCCGGCGGCCAGTTGTACCGCCTGAACGTCGTTGGTGGCGTGAGCCATAAGGTCACCGGTGTTAGCCCGGTCGAAGTAGGAAAAAGAGAGAGTCTGCAAGTGGGAGAATAGACGATTTCGCAAAGCCTCCTCAACTTGGCGCGAATGGCCAAACAGGCACCGTCTCCAGACAAAGCGGAACACGACGATGCCCAGGGCCAAGGCCAGAACCATCCCGGCATAAGATAACAATCTGGCGCTGGTGGCCTGGTAGCGGGTGAGATCATCCACAGCCAGCTTGATGACGCGTGGAATGAAAAGCTGCAACAGATCGACTATCAGCAGCGAGCTGACGCCGATGGCAAGGATGCCCAGGTTGCGCCGGAAATAGGGAAGTAGAATACGATAATGGGTCATGGTTGGATTTTATCACAAAGACGCTGGGGGGTTGAGGTGCGCTCATGGCGCAATATGTGAGAGCCAGTAGTCAGCTCTAACAATTTCTAATTTTCTTCTTTACGTCGACATTCGGATTCATCTAGGCCGCGACCGGTGGGCCAAAATCTACGCGCTTACCATACCCGATAGCCCAAGAAAATGCAATAAAGCGCAGAGCACCAGGCGCTTTGCGCCTGGCGCTAGCATGGAGCATGGAGCATGGAGCATGGAGCATGGAGTAAGAGAATCTGACAAATTGGCCCCATGTCTTCCTTGTCACCTAGTGCTTAGTGCCTAGTGTTTAGTGTCTAGTAATACCTTGCTCTACCCCAGGAAAAGTGATAGGATTACGGCCTTTACTAGCGGTAATTCGGCTAGGCGCAAGCTTGCAATTACATGATTGGAAGGTCTCTGAACAGGCATGGAAGCTGGCTCAGTTTTTTTGATGCGCATGGGGTTGGGCATTCTCTTTGCCTTTATGGTCGTGAAGATTTTTCACCTTGGTGGTGGCATTGTTACTGTAGCCGGTTTTGCAGTGTTTTTTGTAGGGCTTTCATATTTGCTGGCGCATTTGAGGGAAAAAAGACAACGTGAGGAGCGGCTGAGATAGGGTATAATGGATGAAGTGGCTTTGACCGTTGATGGTTGCAGAATTGGCTGGTGGTATCTATATTCAAACTGCACTCAGTGATCAGTACCGACAGCCAGGGGTAGGGTTGAGTTTAGGGTTTCGTCCTGCTTCTTGAATGAAGCGCCAGCCGTTACTACCCAACGAGCATACATTTACTAATGAGGTGATGCAATGAGTCCAATGGACTGGAAGGGACCACCGAGTCGAGGTCCTGGCGGCATAAAGGATTTCGAGGAGGTATTGAAGAAAATCCTAGAACAATTTCGCGGCAAGTTCCGCTTTCATGGCTCTTTGTGGCTTCTCCTTTTGGCGGTGCTCATTGTTGTCGCCGGCTATGCCAGCGTCTATACCGTAGCCCCAGAAGAGACTGGAGTGATTCAGCGTTTCGGTCGCTACGTGCGGCTAACCGGTCCGGGCCTGCATTTCAAGCTGCCTTTCGGTGTTGAGACGGTGAGCAAGGTCAAGACAGGTCGCAATTTCCAGATGGAGTTCGGTTACAGGACGGTAGAAGCGGGTGTGCGCTCACGCTTTACGGAGCGTGGCTTCAAAGA
>PPDG01000024.1 GCA_002899795.1 Desulfobacteraceae bacterium
GATACAGCGGTTAATAAACAAAGAGGACCTGGACAGAGATACCATTAGAAAAATGTTCACCCAGGTTTTAGAGGGAGAGCAGCCCGAGCTTCAACAGGGTGCTTTTCTTGCGGCCCTGGCGGCAAAGGGTGAGACGCCGGAAGAGATTGCTGGAGCCTGGGAGGCAATTCGGGAAATTGATACAATCAAAGTTGAACCGAAGGTGGACGGCCCAATCTTAGACAACTGCGGTACAGGAATGGACCCACTGAAAACGTTCAACATCTCCACCACAGCTTCGATACTAGCAGCTGCAGGAGGGGTTGTACTGGCCAGGCACGGTGCCAGATCAATAACCTCCAAGTGTGGCACGGTGGATGTGGCAGAGGCGTTGGGAGTAGACGTGGAGGGCGGAGTTGAGGTTGCCAAAAAGTCAGTGGAGAAATGTGGGCTGGGGTTGTTCAATGGCATGAGCCCATTGGTTCACCCAAAAGGACTTTTTCGTATACTTTCTCAGATAAGATTTGGCACAACTTTGAATATTGCTGGTTCTCTGGCCAGTCCGATTCTGCCGCACCTGGGAGTGCGGGGAGTTTTCAGCCCGGAAATGGTGGATAGGGTGGCTGAAGTGATGCGCGAGATTGGCTACAAAGAAGCCTATGTCTTTCATGGTTTTAAAGATGATGGACAGCCAGCAATGGACGAAATTTCCAACTTGGGGCCAACCATTTTCTGTCGACTCAACGAGAGAGGCCATCTGGAAAAGTTCATTCTTGAACCCGAGGAATTGGGTGTGAAAAGAGCCAAAGCGGAGGAGCTTGCTCCGGCTGGAAGTCCAGACAAAGAGGCAGTGGGGTTGGTGCGGCTTTTAGCGGGTCAGGCGAATGGAGCCAGACAAGACGCGGTCTGCCTCAATACTGCGCCTATGTTTATCCTGGCTAGGCGAGTTGAAGATTTTAAAGCAGGGGTAGAGTTGGCCAGGGAATTAATCTTTTCTGGAAAAGGATTGGTGAAGCTCGAAGAGTGGGTGAGTTGCCAGAATAGGGAGTCACAAGTAGGACAGGCGAGGTTTGAAAGCGTGCTGAAGAAGGCTGGAGTGTCGAGCTAGGATTCCAACTCAGGCAGATCCAGATAATTGTCCAAGGATCCAGGATTGGCCCAGGCATCCTTATTCTTGACTTCCAGGCCGTGCATGACGATGCGCACAGCACTGCTATTTGAAAAATCACTGGAATTATACGGCTTGGACCTGAGGCAGAATCAAGTTGCCACATGCTGGGTGAATTATCTATAAGAGTCTTGCATGCAATGTGTCCGCTACCTCCTCGCAATATCGCCAAGGAGATTGATGTATGAAAGTAATAGGATTGATAGGAGGCATGAGTTGGGAATCCACCGCAGAATACTACAGGATAATTAATAAGACGGTTAAAGAGCGACTGGGAGGACTGCATTCAGCGAAAATATTACTCTACAGTGTTGATTTAAGTGAGGTAGCGACACTGCAAACAGAAGGTAGATGGTCGGAGGCAACAAAGTTCATGCGTGATGCTGCTCAGCGCATCGAGAGAGGTGGGGCTGACTGTGTCTTGATCTGTACGAACACCATGCACAAGATGGCCCCAGAAGTCCAGAGCACCGTCACCATTCCGCTTCTACATATTGCTGACACCACCGCCATAGAGATCAAAAAGAGGGGAATCAAGCGAGTCGCACTCCTGGGGACCAAGTACACTATGGAAGAGGATTTCTACAAGGGTCGGCTGGTTGATGATTACGACCTCGATGTGTCTATTCCGCCAGAAGATGGCCGCACCATTGTGAATCGGGTAATTTATGAGGAACTCTGTCTGGGGAAGGTTGTAGAGGAGTCTAGGAACCAATTTCAACAAATCATCCATGATTTAAACAGACGTGGAGTAGAAGGCGTTATCCTGGGGTGTACAGAGATATCGCTTCTGATCAATCAGGATGACTCCCCCCTCCCTCTCTTTGATACCACCGCCATCCATGCCCAAGCTGCAGTGGATTTTGCCTTGGAAGGTGGTTAGGGAAGTCTTATTGAGTGATTGATGATCGGTGAGTGGTCAGGCAATCAAATAAGGAAGAAAATATGAAAATTGCACTTATAGGTACAGGCCTCATGGGTCGTCCCATGGGTGAAAGAGTCTTGGCTGCGGGCTATCATTTGACAGTGTTTAATAGGAGCCGCGAGAAGGCGGAACTATTACGGTCGTCTGGTGCTGAGATTGCTGCTACTGCAGGTGAAGCCATTGACTCAGCGGAGTGCGTAATCCTGATGCTCGCTGACGCGGTTGCGATTCGGGAAGTGCTTTTCAATGAGAATCCAAAACCGGACTTGGGTCGGCGTGCGGTGATTCAAATGGGTACCATCTCGCCGGCGGATAGCGTTGCTCTTGAGAAAAAAGTGCTGGGGCGAGGCGGCGAATACCTTGAAGCGCCGGTCTTGGGAAGCATTCCTGAGGCGAGTGCTGGCAAGCTTCTCATTATGGTGGGGGCATCTAAGCCACAGTTTGACAAATGGTCAACCTTGCTTGAGTGTTTTGGGTCGGAACCCCTGTTGATTGGTGAAGTGGGCAAGGCTGCCGCCGTGAAACTTGCTCTTAATCAGCTCATCGCTTCCTTGACCGTGGGCTTTGCCTCCAGTCTAGGGTTAGTGCAGAGCCTAGGGATCGATGTGGGATTATTCATGAAGATTTTGCGCCGAAGCGCTCTGCATGCTCCGATTTTCGACAAAAAGCTTCAGTTTATGCTGGATCGCGACTACGGTATTGGAAATTTTCCTAGCAAGCATCTGTGTAAAGATGTGGCATTGTTCAGTGCAGCAGCACAAACTGTAAACCTAGAAACCATAGTTATAGAAGCTATTCATCGTCTTCTGGAGATTACCCTTGAAAAAGGATATGCTGACGGCGATTATTCGGCTTTGTTTGAAGCAGTGAGTCCAGCGGACATTAAAAACTAAGCATGGAGCATAGGGCATAGGGCAAGGAGTTAATGCGCTATTTATTCAAC
>PPDG01000141.1 GCA_002899795.1 Desulfobacteraceae bacterium
CTCTGTTCCTTTATTAAACTCTGCTCCTTTTCATCTTCGTCCAAGCCTGAGGACTCTATGTCCGCTGAAACTAGAGAGGAGGTGATTTCTCGGTGCTCATCAGAAATATTGATAAACTCGACACCCACACCACGTGGCATATCCTCATGAGGAGGAATTTGGTTGCTCGACCAGACCACTCTTGCTTTGACTGTTATGGGATGTTCAGGACCACTAATAGTGATATCAACGACTTCATGCAGACCAAGGGGAGACAAGCCACGGATGAAAGCTCCATTGGGACTTATGTTGTATGTGGCCCGTTCAATGGTGCCTTCTTCGGTTTGAATGGTAATAGGCCAATTGACTCTGGTCCTGGGATGTTGGCGTCTTTCTTCTTCCATAACTGCCTCTCAAAACACGGGGACGTTTTTTGGGAGAATTCTTTTTCATATTTCTTATAAGGTCTTGAGCCGGATTCAAATTACAGGAATGAAGGGTAAAGATGCAACAAAAAAAGCCCCCATCGATATAGCGTTGACAAAAGCCGATGGGCCAACCTATCACTCTAGGTTAGATGGTTGAGGATTATCGCCCTGAGAGTGAGAACATTCTGAGATAGGGTAAGACTTATCGCATAGCCAGCAGTGTACGTCAGTTTCTTCTGAGTTCCAAGAAATCTGGTTATGTCCATTTGGACATTTTTGGGGATGATCAAATCTTTCTTTCTGTTTCATTGTCCAACACGGCTCCTTTTATTCAGAGGATATGAGATATTTCAATGCAAACCCGATGCCAAGAAAAAAAGAACCCCCACCGACCCTATGCCGATGGGGGTCTTTCCACTTCCAGGGTGATCTCTAGGCTCACCCCACGGATTAACTAGTGCAAACCCGATGCCACCAAGAAAGCGGAGTCAGTGACTCCACCGATGTTCTTGGAAAAACCGAGTTGGAGTAGTGAGGACTTTTGGGTCTTATCAATCTGCTACAACCAGAACCTCGCAACTCTTTCCTTTGTTGCCGCTCCATCTATTTCCCAGGTTTTGACTAGGCCGTCTGTTGATAAACTGCCCGCAATACAGGCAGTCCAAAAGGGCCTTGTGGTACTTTGCGTACTTTTCACGGCCTAAGAGTTGAGGAAATAGGCAGACGATATACAAAGATCTTTGATGTGGGCATTCTCCCTCAACGAAGTGGTAACAAGATTTGATGCGATCATATGTCATGAAGCTTCTCCTCAGCAAATCATCTCTTATGCGTTATCTAATGGAGAATCTTTCCTGTCGCCATTCACTGATTCAGTTGTGAGGAAACGCCTTAGAAAAGGCTGCCAGGCATATGTTTCATACACCTTGAAAAACCTCGTGTGATGCCCACCCAGCCGACTCCATAAATTTAGAGGATGTAGGAAGTGTTGCAGCCATGCTCTCATGACATTACCCAGTTCGCACCCGATCAGTAGATTGAAAATGGAGTTTCTGAAGCAAGTTCTATCTCTTCAAAAAACACACAAAGTATGCTAGCTCAGACTATCTAATTTATCTTTGTATTTTTGGGTAAGTCCTTCTCGTACTAGTAGCATCCGTTTTTTTAGTAGCCGCACACGCCGCCAGTACTCGTATGTCATACCTAGTGTGAACACCAGCGGTAAATACATAATATGGACCTGCATCATGCACCTCCAACCTCTCCTCCACTGAATGCGGCGGGATATATCACCTAAGCGTTCAAGCCGCTTCCTCTTGGAGGCTCGAAACTAGCGAACGGAGTTCTTCCTGCGTCATATTCTGGAAACTGTAAACTTTTACCTGCTCCGCAATTCGTTTTAGGAGCGCATACTGCATCCACTCCCAATGTGCTCTCTCCGTATCACTTAGGGGCACTTCGGTCTCTCCTAAATGGTTGTCTCTTTGGTAGCAACTAGGACAGAGCATCCTGTTTGCCTCTGACACCCTGTGGTTGCAAACCTCTCTGGAACAAACACGGTTGGTGCGCTTTGGCTCACGAGTGGCGTCTCTTTTCTCAACACCCGAGTTAAAATTGTCAGCCTTGTCAACCTGTCTGCGGGCATTGGGGGCAGCAATCATTATTTCCAAACCTCCTGGACAACCTGCTAATAGATTCCTGATCTGCTAATTGAGACTCTTCGCCTTCTATTAACACAAACCGTACCAACTCAAGTGACTTGTTTTTTAATAAAATTTCCGAATAGTTATCCATTTTGCATCAGATACGATATTTCAGAAGATTGGTAAGTTAGTTCATAGAGTGGAAATAAATTTCTCTTTTTCTGAAGACGGAAGTACTCATGGAGTATCCATCCTAAGCAGAGAAATCGTCATCTTGGCACTTGACCGGTGGGGGAACCAAGGAGAAAGTGAGGTGTATAAGAAAAACCCAACCGACCCGAAAGCCGATTGGGGTCACTGTAAAAGTTTAGATTACATCCCTTAATTCACACTTTCCTAGAATTTAGTCTGGTACAAGATGTTGAGAGTATAAACAAGCGGAGCCGAGACTCCGAAGTGTTCTTTGAAAAGTGAATAGATCACGTTATTTCTTGGAGTCTGAAACTGCCGGTGGATCGCCCGTTGCGTTTGGATGATGTCTTTCTTTTGAAGATTCCGACTTGTACGGCAAATCTTTAGGCTGCGGGGTGTCGGAGCGGACATCAGGTTCAAGTTCTCGCTTCAGCTCCGGCGGCTGTCGAGTTTCGAGGCGAGTTTCTGCTTCAGGCTTCGGCGGCGTAACCTGTTGTGGTAGTGGCGTCTTTGGGGTAGGGGTCACTTCTGGTTTTGCCATATATATTTTTCTCAAGAATAGTCTTTGGGCTACCATATCATGTTGAATACTTCCTGCTCTAGCAAATAGGGTATCCACAGCATCCTTGGCTTTTATAAAATCATTTTTAATTGGGGAGGCCAGCTTTGTTACTGGAATGACTTCAAGTTTGCTTTTTGATGATTCAATAGCGTTTTTAAGCTGAGATACTTCAATAATCTGTTTGGAAATCACAAAGTTGGTTTTTTC
>PPDG01000379.1 GCA_002899795.1 Desulfobacteraceae bacterium
AAAAGTGGATATTATCGAGACCGCTCGGTAATTCGCTAGATTCCCTTACCGAGTCGAGAATCAGGATGTTTCGCTATTGACTAACATGAACTTACTCATTCCGCGATTGGAGCTCCCCGCAGCCCCGCTCAGTGAGCGGGAGGAAGAATGCCCAAGCCCTGTTGAATCAGTCTTCGGCGGATCCGCGCAGAGGAACCTAATAGGGCTCGCTGATGCAGTTCTTTAACCCTCAGAGTAATCACCCCCGGGCCCAAACCGGCATACATAAGCCTTCAATGAGCCTTACTGTTTAAGATGTCTGTTTTTTTAGTAATTATTTTAGTTAATTATCGAAAATTTATCGTTGACAAAGCGGCAAGGTTCCGCTAATTTGTAAAAAGCCTGCAACAGAGCTACTAGTTGAAAGGGGTCGTCGTCGTACCCGCCTTACATATAAGGGGGAGGACAGGGTGAAAACTTCTGCAGGGAGGAGGGAGGATGAATAAGAGCCAGCTAATTGAACGCATTGCAAAAGAGGAGGGTATTACGATAAAAAATGCTGCCAATGTGGTGAATGTAGTTTTCGACTCCATGGCCGATTCGCTTGCCAAAGGTGACCGTGTCGAAATTCGGGGTTTCGGCAGCTTTAAAGTCAAAAGTTACAACAGTTATCAGGGACGTAATCCCAAAACAGGAGAGATAATTAAGGTCAGAGAAAAGAAACTTCCTTATTTCAAAGTTGGAAAAGAGATGAAGGAGCGCGTTGACAGCGAATAGTACCGGCAGTTCTTGTTCGTGAACGCCCTGTGACCTTTGTATCGATATCGATAGTGTCCGAAAGGAACCTGCACGCTCCCATTATTCATCAACTGCAGAAAAGCTGGCCCCTAGGCTCCACTGCTATCCAGCAGCTATTCTCTTAAGCCTCCTTTGGCCTCGGTGCACCTGCTAAAGGAGACCACGCCATAGAATATGTGGAAAATCCCCCCCCCACGTTTATACAATCATTCAACCAAGCCTATAGCCCGGATATTTCATGAACTACTTGCTGCGACCACGGATATGGCCGTCCTTCCGGGCGTCCTCGGGTGTCGGACCCTGCGACGTACTGTCAAGTACGCCTGGGATCCAACTCCCTGCGGTTGTCCGGTGGCACAGCCATCTTCGCGGTCTCGCGACGGCAATTCATGAGATATCCGGGCTAGAACGTAGATATTCTGCTTGAATCAGCGTGACAATATGGTTAGTCGGTCCGATGAAAGAGATGGAGCCTTCCGGAAGGTTGAAGTCGCTTACCAGAACTTCTATCAACTACTCAATTCCGATGGTGCACTCCCGTACCGGAGCACAGAATCAGGAATGTGGGCAACATCTGACGCCAATGAAGTATATCGAGCTTTTTGTCATTTCCAGCTAAATCGATATACCCACCTGGCGGACTTGGGTAGCGGAGACGGTAGAGTGGCAGTGGTTGGCTCTTTATTCACAAAAGTCACCGGCTACGAGACCGATGAAGTGCTGTATAAGAAGTCGCTGGAAATTCGAGACCAGCTCGGCATACACAATGTTATATTTCTCCAGCAAAATTATTTACTTGCTGATCTCTCTCCCTATGACATGCTTTACCTTTATCCAGACAAACCCTTCTACAACTTGGAAGACAGACTACATTATTCTTGGCAAGGACATCTGCTTGTCAACGGACCACATTTTCCCCCTCGCCATTTTAGCAGAGTTGCTGAATCCCCACCCGCAGTCGGGAAGTTTGTGCTCTACGAATCAGCATAAATGCGCATGGCCCGGATATTTCATGAATTGCTGTCGCGAGACCGCGAAGATGGCTGTGCCACCGGGCAACCGCAGGGGGTTGGATCCGAGGCGTACTTGACAGTACGTCGCAGGGTCCGACACCCGAGGACGCCCGGAAGGACGGCCATATCTGTGGTCGTAGCAGGCCGATTCGTGAAATATCCGGGCTAGTCAGAAGGGGAGGGGGCTGCAAGGTAGGCGACCCTCAACAGTTGAGGTCGGCAAGCAGGGTCCCCAGAAGAAGACTATCAATCTGGTCCAAGAGCTGGCGATAGAGCCCCCCATAGCTCCTACTTCCATAACATCGCACGCAATTGAAAATCTCGGTTCGCAAGTCTCTCGCTCGCGGGCTCAAAGCCTCGCCATTGTTGGCTTTCTTGTCATTTAGGTTCCGCGCTTCTTCTTCTAGTAAAGCCCGCCCTTTGTCCCGGAACAAGTCCCATAGTTCCACTAACTTTTCAAATTGTGCATCTATTTTCAATGAAGATGGCGTGGGGTAAGTACTTGCTATGCCACCTGTATGTTCCAACTCCTTCGCAAGCCCCTGCAGCAGAACAAAAATAGCGCCAAACTCGGCTCCGAGGATACCTCTTTTCCATTTTAATAACCAGGAGTTGCGCCAGGACCATAAATCAGAGCTTTCACCTAGAGCAACCAGTTTCTCGACCTCTCGACCCATCTCCAGCACCCGTTCCAGCTTCTCCTCATCCACCTGGACCATGTTTGCGGGATTTGCCCCATTTGGGTCGAGGCTGAGGCTGAGAGCACAAGTGCCCAACAAATCGTACCAGATATTAAAAAGGGCCATATTGCCCTCTGTGTCCTCAGGTGTTTCCAGGTGAGGATAGGAGAGAAAAACTCGTCCCTTGCCGTATTTACCCTCCAAAACGGTAGGCTCATTTAGAAGCCGAGCAGGATCCAGGTTTATCTGATACTTTTCCTCAAAATTGCTCCAGTCAAGGCCCGCAGCCTCTGTGTCGCATACATTGAGGTCAGCAACACAGAAATCCTTTCCTGGGAGTCCATACCTTCCAAGTATTTGAATTTCATCTGGATCCACTAGTTCAAACTGAGAAGGCCACCAGACTTGAAAGGGGGCCTCTCCCTGAAGACCCCACCAGAGAGGATGGGAACCTGTCTGACGAACAAGAATGGAGCCGCTGAAGTTGGGAAGCCGTTCAGCCATAGGCTTGCGTGCAACTGGCAACAGCCCCAAC
>PPDG01000199.1 GCA_002899795.1 Desulfobacteraceae bacterium
CCTGATCCCGGTTCATGTCCCGGTTCAACAATATTGGACGAAATGGTGCCCCTTTGGGCGCATTTCGAACCTTCTCCTCAAGCTGGTCCTGTTCAACCTCCAGGAACCGGCTCAGCTTATCAAGGGTTTGCTGAAGATCACCGACATCTGCTCGAACGATGGCCAGTTTAAATGCAGGGCGGTTGTCAACCAGAATACGGCCATGACGGTCATAGATAATGCCCCGGGTTGGCGCGATATCCTCAAGGCGAATCCGATTGTTTTCTGAAAGGTCGCGGTATGTTTCCCCGCGTATTATCTGCAGGAACCAGATACGTAACAACAAGACAACAAATATTGAGACCACCAGATAGACCGCTACCTGGAAACGCAATCTGTCTCCATTACCAGACGATGAATTGAGCGGTCCGAAAGTCATCATGCTTCCTGAGATTTCCGTAAAACACCCAAACTTAAGAGCCACTGGTCAAGTCGCTCCAATCCGGCCAAAAGCAGGGGCCCAACTAGAGCAGCTGTAATCGTGCGGGCTGCCAAAACTATAAGGAAATGCGAAGTTTCCGCAAATCCCGCATCTTGCAGCACCAAGATTGTCCTTATACCAAGACCTGCAAATAATGTGCATAGGCCGAGAAAAAATGCCTGATACCTCCTGCTGTGGAGGTTTAAATTCTGCCACAGCATCGATGCCAGCAGGGCAAGACCAAGATAAATCAACGGGTGAACCCAGCCTTGCAGCGGCAAGCCCACGTCCATCAGCAGCCCCAGAAAAAGCGCCATCACCAGTGCCTTGGGTCTTTCATAAGAGAAACTGAAATGGAGCAGCAGTACCAGGAATAGATCCACCCGGAGTTCAGGAACAACAAAAATTGGGTAGAGAACTGTTTGGCAGAGGTAAGCTCCGAGAATGAGAACGAGGTATAGAAAAAAGGTCCGCATCACTCCTGCCGTTTCCTCGAGCCTGTCCGACTCGGCTCTTCGGGTGGGGGCTGAATGACCACCATCACTTCTTCCAGTCTGTTGAAGTTCGCGGCAGGCTCCACTTCCACTCGCTGAAACAGGCCGGAGCTACCACGGACCACTTCCTGGACAGTCCCGAGAAGAAGCCCTTTGGGAAACACACCGCCCATTCCCGAGGATATCACCTGGTCGCCCACCTGCACATCCTCATTCCTCTGCACATATTTAAGCAGACAGAGGTCAACTCCCAAACCCACCAAGACACCTCGGACCCGGGAGCGCTGGATGAGGGCGTCCACCGCACTGTTGGCGTCCAGGATAAGGAGCACCTTGGCATGGTGGCTGCTGACCCCAATGACCCTTCCCATTAATCCCTCGGCACTAACTACCGCCATATCCTGTGCCACCCCATCACTCCTGCCTTTATCGATGAGAATCGTTTGAAACCATCCCGAGGGGTCGAAGGACACCAACTCTGCAGGCAAAAGCGGAGTGGCAATAGATTTCTTGAAGTTGAGTAACGCCCGTAAGCGTTGATTGGCGAGATCTGCTTCACGATAGCGGTTCACTTGCAGCTTGAGTTCTTGCAGCTCTCGCTTCAACTCCTCATTTTCTTTTTGCGTTCCCACCAGGTAAAAATAGCCGCGCCAAACGTTACCTATCCCCCCAAAGATCCCGCGAACCACCTTCTGTACCGGCGAAGTGATTCCCACCACCAGGGATTCAAAGAAGCTCATGTTCTCACGACTATGGAGATTCGCGGAAATGAGGCTGAGGGCAAGGAGAAAAATGAGGATGGGGATAATAAGTTTCCGTGTTGGACTAATCACCGGCACCTTGGTCCTTGACGTGGAGACCGGGATCATTCTCCACGTGTATTCGTTCTATCCACGGGAGTGGCCTATATCATGATCTCTCTGAGAATATCAAGACTATCGAGGGCCTTTCCGGATCCCAGTACTACCGTGGACAGGGGATCCTCGGTGATGGTGATGGGAAGTCCTGTTTCTTCACGGAGAAGCATATCCAGATTTTTTAGCAGCGCTCCGCCGCCGGTAAGGACAATGCCCCTATCCACGATGTCGGCGGCGAGCTCCGGCGGGGTCTGCTCGAGGGCCATCTTTACCGTCTCTAGAATGGTCTCGATCTGTTCTGTTATGGACTCACGCACCTCATCTGAATCTATCTCTATGATCTTCGGTATTCCTGAGACGAGATCCCGTCCCTTAATCTGCATCTTATCAGCTTGACCTCCAGCGAAGGCATTGCCGATGGTGGTCTTTATAAGTTCCGCCGTTCGCTCACCGATGAGCAGGTTGTATTTTCGCTTTATCTGCTGGAGAATGGCTTCATCCATCTTATCTCCACCCACTCTTACCGACTTGCTGTAAACGATACCAGCGAGAGATATCACCGCCACCTCAGTGGTACCACCCCCAATATCTAGTACCATGTTGCTGGTCGGCTCAGTGATGGGGAGTCCCGCACCGATGGCTGCAGCCATGGGTTCTTCGATGAGAAAAACCTCCCTGGCACCAGCTGATTCTGCAGACTCGCGCACTGCGCGTTTTTCCACCTGCGTGATTCCCGAGGGCACGCAGACGATAATGCGAGGCCTGATCAGGGAACGGCGGTTGTGCACTTTTCTGATGAAATGCCGGAGCATGGTTTCGGTTATCTCGAAGTCGGCAATGACCCCATCTTTCATGGGTCGAATGGCTACGATGTTGCCGGGAGTACGACCCAGCATCATCTTTGCTTCTTTGCCCACGGCAAGAACCTTGTTGCTACCCCGGCCGTCTTTGCGTACCGCCACAACAGAGGGCTCACTCAGTACGATGCCCTTGCCCTTGACGTAAACCAGGGTATTGGCCGTACCCAGATCAATGGCCAGATCACTGGAGAACCAGCCCAATATAGGATCCAAAATCACGGACTAAACTCCCTTCAGGGTTTGTGTAAATAGTGAAGCTAGAATCGGCTGAAAAATAGCATGAAGGCTAAATTTTATCAAATATTATCTTCCATAACTTTCAAGGTTTATACA
>PPDG01000337.1 GCA_002899795.1 Desulfobacteraceae bacterium
GAAGGGGAAAAAATAAATAAGCCTTGGATACCTTCAACATAGTGTGGAATGCCCATTTGTCAAAGAGCATAAGGAGCTTCGGCTCTGCTTTTTATACTTTCAACATCTTGGGGTGAGGCCTCTAGTGGGGAAAGTGTGAATTAAGGGATGTAATCCACAGTTTCGCAGTGGGCGAATTAAGATTACACCTGTCTACATGTACTAAACGTAAGTGAATCATGCACTCAAGTGTTTCAGCATCCCCATAGACCTACCAGGGATCAAACTTAATTCTCACCCGTAAGGCTATCTCTTTTCTTTAATACTTCCATCTTCCATAGAATCGAGAAATCAGTCAAAGATTGATCCTTTGGCCACGTAGAACTTGGCCATTTGGCAAACTTTGGCGATTTACCAAGTTAGTCCAGCTATCCTCTAGCAGTAATAAGTGTTTGTTTTTAAATGACTTTACCTTTTTCGTACTACTTTGGCACTATCTCTGCCTATAAAAGGCACCGCAAGAGGGAACACCTGGATTTCCTGGCATAAGGAGAAATGGTCAAGGGGGAGATTAATATGAAATCAAGGCTACAGCACTTTTTACATCCTCTGAATCTATGGTGTCGAATAGGTGGACATGCCAGGTGGTGCTTCAAATTATACGAAAAGTGGCTGTGGCAACCCTTATTGAGAGAATTGCTTTCTGAGGACTCAATCCAAACGAAAGAGGGAGTGTAAGCAATATGAATATTTCCTGCGCATACTGCAAAGAATCTCTTACTCAAAGTGGTGAAGCTATAACAGTCTGTAGCGGTGAACGTATGTATTTGTTTTGCAGTATTCGGTGTAGAAACCTTTACGGGTTCAAGAAGCTCACCAATCGTATTTGTGCCAGAGAGGTCTGCAACAACAGGGTGCCAGAGGCAAACAGAATGCTCTGTCCTGGTTGCTACCAAAGAGGGAACCATTTAGGAGAGACCGAAGTATCCTTTAATGATACGGAGAGAGCACATTGGGAGTGGATGCAGTATGAGCTCCTAAGACGTATTGAGGAGCAGGTAAAAATCTACAGTGCCCAGGATATGACTCAGGAAGAACTCCGTTCGTTGGTGACGAGTCTCCAAGAAGAAGCGGCTTAGAGGACAAAGGGACCTTCAATGATTGCGTTGGTTGAAATCATACTGTTATTTGCACTCGGACTTTTGGGGATCTTAATTGTGACTTTTCTGCGCTTACTTTTCGAAGATAGCGATGCTGTAGAAATAGATCTCCTAGAGATTGAAAAACAGGATTTCGAAGTTCTATTGTTGGACTCAGACTAATATGTGAACGTTGGGTGCGTGTACTTTAGGGGGAGAATGATTCATGAGAGTGCATGGAGCAAGGCGGCTTGCAGTGCGCATTCCGGCTATAGGTTGGAAAGCTAATATTTCCTCAGGAGATAGTGAGAACACAGAGGCGAAAATTGTCAATCTCAGTACAGGGGGGGCTTATTTGATGACTGAAGCTGAATATCAGTTAGACTCAAAGGTCAACCTGCGGATCAAATCATCTCAGATGTCTTTTTTCGTAACAGCTATTGTACTTCGAAACGACCCATACGGAATAGCGGTTCGTTTTCTCGATCTTAGCGAATCTACCAGAAGTTCCATTTTGGAAATAATCTCCCGATTCTTATCAAGAACAAAGCCAGAAAGTTCAGTTGAGGAAAAGACTTCTGTTTGTACTGAGGGTTATTTGGAGCTCAGCTGTGATTTATGAGGATTGAATCTATCTAAGAGTGCGCTATTACACAGCACAGGAAGTTGAAACTGAGTTTTAAAGGGTGAAAATTTCGGCATCCCGGAAGGGTGGTGGCGTAATGATCGGCTTAGCACAAACTCAGAGCTTTGAAATGATGAAGGTATTTCTAAGCCCTAGTGGAAGAACTACCGTGAGGTGTCCTTTCTGTGAAAAGCATCATTGCAGAGAAGTTCCTATGTATCTTTACAACAAACCGGTTCGGGCAAAATGCAAGTGTGGCAAGTCTTTTCCCGTTTTATTCGACAGCCGAGAACATCGCCGCACAGAGGTGCAGTTGAAAGGAGAGTATTGGGATACATTCGGTGAGAAAGATCTCATGACTGTAACGACCCTATCTGCTTCTGGCGCAGGGTTTAAGGCAGCTTGCAGCACGCCTGATGTATCTGTAGGGGAAACCATTCAGGTAAGCTTTTGGCTTAACAGCGCTTACAAAACTTTGATCACGACAAAGGCAATCGTAAAACGAATTGATCGCAATAGATTAGGTGTTGAATTTGTTGGTCTGGATGAGCACCAGCGAAAGTGCCTTGGATTTTATCTTATGCCCTGAAGTAAATACCTGGCTGAGAGTCCTAAAAACTCTTAGAAATCGCCTTCCCGTAGCAAGGAGGTAGCACATGAGTCAAGAAAGACGCATCTACCCTAGAGCTAAGATGAAGTGGCCCGTTATCGTAAAGACCGATGAAGGGAGCATGGATGGAGTAACCTCAGATGTCACTCCTAATGGTGTCTTTATCCATTGTCAAAAACCGTTGAGACTAAATATGGTTTTTGAAATGGCCATTAGCATTCCTAACTCTGAACACTCCATAACAGCTAAGGCGGAGGTGGTCTGGTCGAATAGATGGGGCCCAGATGACGAAATCTCTCCGAGGGGGATGGGTGTTAGATTTGTAAATATTTCCAGTGAGGCTCGAAAATTTATCGCCAGAGCAGCGATGAACAATCTCAAGTCAAAGGAAGTCGCGCCTGAATTGTTACAGACTCTACAGACTCTAGTCATAGAGATTGACGAAACTAAATCACAAGCCGCCTGATAGTAAAAGTATATCTTCTCGCCTGGATTCAAGTGACAGATATTGAGAGTTAAATAATGCGATATTTGACTCTCTTATTCTGCCCCCATCGGTTTATAGCGGTGTGCGCCGTGTCGATGGGGGTTCTTTTTTCCACCCTTCCCATGTTGCCTAACACTTGAGATAAACAGGCATGAAC
>PPDG01000042.1 GCA_002899795.1 Desulfobacteraceae bacterium
ACACCCGAGGACGCCAGGAAGGACAGCCATATCCGTGGTCGTAGAAAGCGATTCATGGAATATCCGGGCTAGTAAAGGGTTGCAGGTTCGTCGCCACTGGAAATATAATGAAACGTTAGCGTGTCCCCCCAGTCAAGATTACCGGCTTTCAGCCTCTGCACCATACCATCCACAAGAACAATCACCTCCTCAGGAGCCTGAGCCCACACTAGCCAATCCAACCGGTCGCCTGGCCGATGAATCTTGCTGTAGGAGAGCACATCTTCCCCAGCCTGGTTCCTGCTGAGAGCAACCTCCTTCTTGAAATAGCCCGGCTCCATTTGATAAGTGATCCACCAGAACTTGGCCTGTGGTCCTTTGGCTTGCGGTACCCGATTCACCGTCAAGATTATAGCACTGTCCCCATCCGCTCTGTACCCTGCCAATGGGTTCTGGCCAATAATGGTGTTGAGAGGCTGTCCCGGCTGGTGTATTTCTTTGACCGCCGGCGCTACCAGCCCCAAGCCATCCAGAATTCTCAGGGCCTGCCCCATAGTTCGTTGGCGAAGCTCAGGCATCGCCACCGCAAAGGATTTGGGACCATCGCTGATGAGAAAATCAACTGACTCCCCGCGCTCTATCTCTTGGAGGGCTTCTGGGCGCTGGGTAATGATGGTATCCCGTGGATACTGTGAGGAAGGAATGCGGCAGATCCCACCCAGATGGAGACCATTTTGCGAGAGAACCAGCTTCGCCTCACGCATTCTTGTCCCCACCAGATTGGGAACCCGCACCCTTCTGGAGCCCCGAGAGATAACCACCTTCACATCCCGATCACGCTTCAACCAGGTTCCGGAAACGGGCTCCTGAGAACCGATGAAGTTCTTGGGTACAGTCTCACTCCACATGAATCCACCCACCTTGATGTTCAGCCCCAGAGAGGTGAGAAGATCCAAAGCATATACGGTATCATGCCCTACCAGGTTGGGAACCAACACCTCTTCCTCACTCTGAATGATCCACTTACTGGTGAGGTAGAGACTGCACAGCAGTGCCACCAGAAATACGGCTGCATAGATGCCAAACTTGACTAATTTGTTCAATAGAGCCATCGATCATGCACCATACCGAAATCCAAGCAATAAGGCAACGCCGTGGTGCTTTTTCAGCGAGCAGCATGCAGCCAGCAGCTGGCAGTTTTTCCTTTGAATTCTTTATTGGCTGCTAGCTGTCAGCTGCCTGCTGTCAGCTAGTACGTCGCAACCGTGCGGCGTAAAAACCATCCACCCCATGCTTGTGGGGCCACGTTTGCAAAGCACCCATTGGGTTTACCGCGCCACCACATCCTGGTGGTAAATAGGGCCGCGCCGATTCCAAATGATAGTCGGGATGTGCACTCAGAAAACCCTGCAGCGTTGCCTCATTTTCCTCGGAACTCACAGTACAGGTAGCATATACCAAAACACCCTCAGGCTTTAGCAGGGGAGCAAGCCTGCTCAACATTTGCCTCTGTACCAGATGTAATCGGTGAAAATCCTTGGGCCTCACTTTCCACTTGATGTCAGGGTTGCGTCGCAGCACCCCCAGCCCGGTGCAGGGTGCGTCCAGCAAAATCCGGTCAAAACAGCGTTGCTCAAAAGGTGGTTGCAGCTCAAGTACGTCCATCTCCGCTGGTTCAATACTGGAAACCTGTAGCCTTTTGGCATTCTCCACCAGGCGGGTCAATTTCCAGCCCTGGTTGTCCAAAGCTGTTATTTTGCCTTGGTTCTCCATGAGTTGGGCCAGATGGGTGCTTTTTGCCCCAAAACCTGCGCACGCATCCAAGACGTGCTCTCCTGGCTGGGGTTGGACTAAGTGGGCAATCAATTGAGACGCCTCATCCTGCACCTGAAACTCTCCACTCCTATATTGGACAAGAGAAGAGATGTCAGTGCGAATTGACCTCAGATGAAGCGCTTCAGGGGCTAGGTTTCCAGGTTCTACGGAGAAACCAAGATCACGGAAAGAACCGGCCAGTGCCTCCACCGTCGTTGTCAGGGTATTAACTCGAATACTCGTTGGAGGGACCTGGTTGCCGGCAGCGCAGAAAGCCTCGGTTTCTTCATATCCAAGAGCGGCTAGCCAGCGTTGGACCAGCCAGGCGGGGTACGAATAGAGGACTGATAAACGGTTTTCAGAACTTCCTTCAAGTTGTGCTTTTTGAAGAATCTCACTCTTGCGGGAAATGGCACGCAAGATCCCATTTACAAAGCGAACCACATGCGGGGGCTGACTTGTTTTTGCAAGTTTCACCGCCTCGTTCACTGCAGCTGCTGCAGGAATCCGATCCAAAAAGAGCAACTGATAGGTAGCGAGCCGCAGAATTACTCTGACCGGCAGGGCTATTTTGTCTGGCTTTATTGTAGCCTGCTGGTCGATAATCCAATCCAATCGTCCCTGCCAGCGCAGCACTCCATAGACAAGTTCGGTGACCAGGGCACGATCGCGGGGATCCAGATCCGGGTGTTCCTTGAGATAAATATCGAGCAGAACGTCAGGAAAAGAGGCGCGGCGGGCCACCTGCAGCAGGGTGTGCATAGCGATGGCCCTGGGAGTCATGACTCTGAAGTGTCCAAAAAGTGGCGAATCGCACCTTCCACTTCTGCCAGCGGCAACCCGGTATTGAAGCAAGGACCATATGGTCGTCGATTAAAGATACCATAGATAGGCAGCGGGTACGTATCTTGTATTCCACTGGTAAGATCCCGTTCACAGGCCACGGCAATAATGAGCTGCGGTCGTTTCTGAACCACTATGCGCCGGGCGATGGTGCCACCGGTGGCCACCGCTAACTCCACATCATATTTACGTGACACTTCCAGAAGTTCCTTTATGGGGCATTGACCGCAACCCTCACAGTTCTCCACGTTCCCGGTAATCTTGACCTTGCAATTGTGGTTTTGCAGGCAGTGAGGCATGAGAAGGAGTAGCCGAGCTGGAGACACACGCAGGTCTTGAGCCAGAACCAACTGATTGTTTATGGCAACAAAGGAATGGCTTATCTTCTCCCTGGAAAGGCCGAAAACCTTGCCCATCACAACAAGCAACGGAAAGAGTACCTTAACGACCGCACCGCGGAGTTTCCTGGAGAGGAAAAGATCACGACCAGCTAAAATAGTTAAAATCAATAGGAGCGAGCCGGCAATTACCGCAAACACAACCAGACCCAATACCCCGGCTAGTAGGGCTGGAAGATACGGGTGGATGTTCCGCAGTCCGACATTGGGCACCCACCAGAGTAGATATGCCAAGCCGCCAAGTATAATGCAGGTCACCGCCAGCAGCCCGATGAAAATCCGCTTCTGGGGCGTCTCCGAAACCTGGCCCACCTCGACCAGTGGATCCTCCGTGGGAGTCAGCTTTTCTTTTCTGTCTAGAACTTCATTCGCCAAGCTTATCCTCCACCTGGAAGTGATGTCCTCTCAGAAAATCAGTTACTGCAAGGGGGCGACGGCCCTCCAACTGTAAGGTTTCAATAAGGACCGCCCCTTCTCCAGCGGCCACCTGCAAACCATTGTCTGCCGCTGCAATCACTGTGCCCGGCTCAGCTTCAGTCGAGATAGACAAGGCACGACAACCAAAAAGTTTCAACCGTTTTCCCTGCCAATAGGTGAAACCACCCGGCCAGGGATCCAAGCCGCGAATACGGCAACAGATTTGCTTTGCATCCTCATGCCAATCCACCTTGCCATCTTCCTTGGCTAGCATGGGTGCGTAGGTTGCCCGGGAACTGTCCTGAGCTCTCGGCTCCAGGTTACCTCGTTTGAGTAAATCAAGGGTTTCCACCAGCACCCTGGCCCCTTCCTCAGCCAAGCGGTCATGGAGGCTGCCAGCCGTCTCTTCCGGCTGGATCACTGCTTTTCGCTGCAAAAGGATGTCACCGGTATCCATGCCGGCATCCATCAACATCGTGGTGACCCCGGTTTCCATCTCTCCCCGGATCAGGGCCCAGTGAATAGGGGCTGAACCCCGGTATTTGGGTAACAATGAGGCATGGACATTAACCGCCCCCAAAGGAGGCATCTCCAGGATCTCGGCCGGAAGCAACTGGCCGTATGCCACCACCACTATACATGCTGATTCCTGTGCAGCTATGCGCTCGACAGCCTCAGGGCTTCTCACTTTTTCCGGTTGATAAACCGGCAGACCTTTTTCCTGGGCCAGCTTTTTCACCGGCGAGGACACTACTCTCCTGCCGCGTCCCCTGGGCCTGTCCGGCTGGGTAACCACCAGCAATATTGGAGCTCCTGCATCGAGCAAAGCCCTTAAGCTGGGCACCGCAAACCCAGGCGTACCCATGAAAATCAAGCTTGGTAGATCGTACACCTTTAACCCTCTAGCCCCATGGAAGGCAGAACTGATAGCAGAACACCGCGGCCTTAAGACTGCTCTTTTGTCTTTTTTTTCCGCAACCTCCTTTTAACAAGATCACGTTTTAACTTGCTCAACCGATCGATGAACAGGATACCATTCAAATGGTCAATTTCATGCTGGAGTACCACAGCCAACAGACCCTCAGCCTCTATCTCCACCTCTTCTCCATTGAGATCGAGGCCCCGTACCGTGATTTTCTCATATCGTTTTACTTCAGCTTGGTATTCCGGCACACTCAAACACCCTTCCTCAATGATCACCTCCCCCTCGGCGGCAACAATCTCAGGGTTGACCAGTACGATAAGCTCTGATTCAGGTCGGCGCGGAGCTATGTCGGCCACCAGCAGTCGTTTTGCCACACCCACCTGATTGGCTGCCAAACCGATACCTGGTGCATTGTACATGGTTTCCGCCATATGATCAGCTAATTTGATCACATCCTCATCAATACTTGTGATGGGTTCGGCCGGCTGATTCAGTACCTTCTCTGGATAGGTGCAAATATGAAAAATCGTCATTGTTTGGTTCCAATCAGGTATAGGGCAAACAACGTTTCTCTACTCATATGACAATTTTTTAATATATCGCAAAAATCAATAAGCATCAATGCATCACACCAAAGAGACTGCTCTTTATGCAACCCAAGAAACGTGGTGAGAGAAAGAATCCCTCGCTGCTGCCACTTGCCCATGAAAGAAACACATGCTAATAGTGCAACTGATGAGGCAAATAACCATTGAGCTCGAAGTCTGCCTTCTGTAGATGAGCAGCGCCGAGCCCCCATCTATGATTGGGGTTGGCGATGTTCACGGATCAGAGTTTACTATTCAGGAAAAGAATATGGCTGGAACACCGCTTGGGTTTGTCGATTTTCATAGTTATGAAGAGAGTCTGCCTGCCCTCATGGAACTGCTCAACGTCGGACCACACCTGTCCTCTGTTGACAGGGTCGTCATCAAGCCCAACCTGGTCAACACCTCTCGCCCTCCCGTAACCACTCCGGTGGAGCTGGTGGCCACAATAGTCGACTATGTGCGGAATGTAAGCAGTGCGAGAATTGTAGTGGCAGAAGGGTGTGGATCGCCTCTATACGACACCTACAGACCATACCGCAAACTTGGCTACCTGGAGTTGGCTGATGCAAAAGGGATCGGCCTGGTCGATCTCAATGACGCCGAACTCTTGAAGCTCAGCGACAGCCGGTGTCGCCTTTATCCGCAGTTCATGATGCCCCGCGTGGTGATGGAGTCTTTTCTCATATCCGTCCCGGTACTCAAAAGACATTCCCTGTCGAAAGTCACCCTGACCATGAAAAATATGATGGGATGCGCCCCTCCAAGCCACTACGGCGGCTTGGTCTGGAAAAAGTCAAAATTCCACAAAAACTTGCACCGTTCTATTTTTGAGCTGAATCTCTACCGCACCCCCGACCTCACCATAATCGACGGAAGTGTGGGACTAGCAAGGTACCACTTGGGAGGGCCGAAATGTAAGCCTCCGGTGAGAAAGCTGGTGGGTGGCTTCGATCCCGTTGCAGTGGACAGCTATGGTGCCGGGCTTCTTTGTCTGGATTGGAGGAAGATAAAACACATTGCTCTGGCGCACTCTGTGTTGGGCAACGGAGAAGCACAGCCGGTCAATTCACTTGACGCAAAGCACAATGAACAGATCGCCTAGCTCCTCCTTCATTTCGCATCTGTCATTTATCATCTCTCATCGCCCATTCAACTAACCCATCTCAACAAAATGCGAAATGATAAATGAGAATTGCCAGATGTGAAATGCACCTAATGCTTTCTGCCTATTTTTTCTGACACTTACTCCCCTCGGATCATCACCAGCAACATCTTGAACCTCTCGGCAGCATGCAAAGCATGGGGAATATGAGCCGGCATGATCAGCATTTCTCCGCTCTTGACCTCATGGGGCTTGCCGCCGATTGTAATCTCTGCTCTGCCATCCAAAATTTGCACCACCGCATCGAAGGGTGCTGTGTGTTCACTCAGGCCCTGCCCCGCAGCAAAAGAAAATAGGGTGATAGTGCCAGTATTTTTCTTAAGCAAAGTTTTGCTAACCACAGAACCGTCTGCATAATCGACATGATCCGCCAGGCTAAAGACCGCACCCGTTGGAGCTCCTGCATTCTCCGTCATCGCAACCTCCTCTTTCCATAAATGGGACACCCTCCCCACCCTCTGGTGAGAGGGGCCGCTGAAGGGGGATTCATAATTCAGGGCCAATGTGTCCATGCTTTGTCTGACAGATGACAGTTTTGAGCCCTTTGCCGCTGAGGACTCTGTGGACTTCCATCATTTCCCCTTACACCCTTCTCGCCTCCACCAAACAGTCCATGTGCTCGCCCTCTCTCACCAACTTCACTTCCCCAAAGCCTGCTTCTTCCAGGGTGTCCTTTATTTCGTCAAAAGTGTACGTATCTCCACCTTTGGTGTTCACCAGCATGTTAAGGGCAAAGAGAGTTCCCTGGGGAGGGTAGGTACGAGCTGATTTCATTACATGGTCGCGAATGAGTAATGTGCCGCCCGGCATAACGGCCCGATGTATTTTCCGGTAGAGCTCCAGGTTCTCTTCGGGGCTGTTCTGGTGGATGATCGCCGATAGCAAGACAAGATCACAGCCCTTTGGGAGTTCGTCTTTATAAAAATCCCCTGCCACACATTCCACCCGCTCCAGCAAACCTTCCGCTCCGAGACGTTCTTCGGCCCAGGGAATAACATCGGGCAAATCAAACAGCACCGCTGTCATTTCCGGGTTTTTCGTCAAAAACGCTGTGGTGTACGTGCCTGTAGCGCCTCCAATGTCCAGGAGCCTCTTGAAAGGTGCAAGGTTGTAACTGTCGGCTATCTCTTGTGATAAGCCTCTACCAACCACATGCATGGCGCCAATGAAAGCTTTGAGACTGTCCTTGCCCCTTTCGGTAACGGGCTTTCTCTTGGGATTTGTTCCCGTTCTTACTGTCTCGGTGAGACCGCCCCAGCTTTCCCACAAGCTATTTAGGTGGAGCACCATTGGGAGTTCAGTTTCCGGATGCTCTGACGACAGCAGCGCACCCCGCTCTGTGTTTTGGTAGATACCATCTTGCTTAAACAGCAGTTGCAGGGCTACAAGACAATCCAGAAGTCGGGTCAAACACCTTCGGTCACACTCGAGTTCTTGGGCAAGATTTTCTGCAGTAGCTCGCTCCTTGTCCAGCCGGGTGAACAAATCCAGCTCGGCAGCCGTCAAAATAACCCTGCCTTTCAAAAAACCCCTCACATCTTCCAGAACTGCACCTTCTATCATGGTCTCTCTCCTTCAATGGAATTGTGAATCTCATTTAACCATATTGTCTCGACTTAATCAAAAGGGTTATACAACGTTGAAAAGCGTGCCTCTTTCTTAATTTATTCATTGCAGTGGATGAAAAAACGAGTAAGATGATTATCTTTGAAAAGAGGTGAAGACCACGGTGAGTACGAAACCTATAAACGGGAAGAGAACAACATGGACAATATCTGGCTACTGCTACTGATCATCGTAGGGTGGGTGGTGCTCAATCGATGGGTACTGCCTAAATTGGGGATTTCAACGTGAATGAGTGGAAATTGCGAGATCGGGGACCGATCTCAAGCACCCAGTGATAATCCAAAGAATCCCGAGTAGCGTGACTCGAACCGCAGGGTACGGATGGAACCCATCTGCAGGGCTTTTTCTCAGCTTCGCCACCCTGCTAGCCCGGATATTTCAGTTGGATTGAAAGGGGAGGAAATCATGGCTGAGAAAGTTCACATGTGTGAGACCTGTGGTAAATCGACCGATAAGTTCGGTCATCTCTGTGATCCAGTTGAGGTAGACGAGGCTTACGTTTGTGACCACTGCGGTCAGGCATCAACGGACCCTCGTCACATCTGTAAGCCCAAGTTGCAAAATATCAATTTTGTCTGTATTGCCTGTGGCCGAGTAGCTGAACTGCCAAGTCAGCTCTGCAATCCGCGGGACATCGAGCTTATGAAAAGACAGGATCCCCCCACAAGAATAACCTAGTTTGGTTGTTTGGAGAGCCTACGGCTTCGCTACTAGTCCGGAGTATGGGTTTGAAGGAGTCTTGCCCTCTGGCGGGGCGGCAGGATAAGGGATACGGCACGGTAGCGCTACAGCGTGAAACTTCACCTCATACTGTTTCTGAATGTCTTTCCTTTGGCATCACCGGAGCCGGCCGAGTGTCGTCTCTTTTTGGTCACCACATGCAGACGGCTTTTAGAGAATTCACCGCTTACGACCACATGCCACCCACCCAGTGGAACTTTGTCGGTCGTCTCGAGCATCTGAAAGTGTGTGGATGCAGCACCCGAAGGTACCGTGGCTCGGTAAAATTTTTCTTCTGTGCCATTGTACCGGTAGAGGTAATAGTGCCCATCCCGTGTCATTTCGCTCGCCTCGCAGACCAACATCCTGGGATCACGAATTATCTCCACCAGAGTGTATTGTGGTTTCATCATCGGTAAATCCTTGGCTCAGTGAGGATGTATCTCGGAATTATATCATATCCTGAGATTGTTGGGCTTGGGCCGATTTCTGCGCTCTTCTGGTTGGCGTAGGTGGATACAGATATTAATACGTTGTGAGTGGCAAAGGTATGAAAATCTTCTTACACTTCTTGTTTCACTTTCACCCAATGGTGTGAGTCTGACCGTAGAGAAACTTTTGCAGTTTCTTTTTGTCTTCGGCTGTAGTATCCACAAAATCAACGCCCAGCTTTACTGTATTCCCCTCTCGGCTAACGTGGCGTACCAAGCCTTGAGTTTCGACTCTGCCAAAGCGACAAGGGAGATGTATTTCCAACTGTAATCGGCAGCCGGCATGAAATGCTTCCATGGCTGGCCCCATGGCCACCAGCATGATGCCTGAGATGGAAATATCCGCTGAAGTTGCCTTATATGTATGGTTGATCATCTCCTCGGGCAAACTCTCCAACGGCCAAACACCAAAACTAACCAGAAGCCTTTCTTTGAATCGAGGCTCCTTCCTCCTCTCCTGAATATTTGCTTCAGCCCGTTTCTTTTTGGAGTCCTCCTCACGCTCGCGAAAATACTGGACGAGAACTTCCTTAATTTGCGGATAACGCATCATGATTCTTTGCATATTTTTATAGCTAAACTCAGCCAGGAGACTTTCTGTGGCTGTTGCCACCGAGCTCGATCTCGGCTTGCCGGACAGCAGCGCCATTTCCCCGAAAAACTGATTCGATTCCAGCGTGGCCAGTGGGAACTCCTGGCCTTCGTGGTCCTTGGTGAATACCTGCACCCGGCCATCAAGGACTATGTAAACGGAGCGTCCCGGATCACCCTCCTGGAAAACGAGTTGGCCAGCACTGAAAAGATGCAGGTTGGCAATATCTTCCAACCCTCTCAGTGCCTGCTTGCCGAGAGATCTAAAAATAGGGGTGGAGAGGAGGGCCCCTTGCAGACGCATGAAACTGGGATTGGTTCGATTTGGATCTACGAAAGGAGATTGATAATTGATGAGCGACGAAAACACCTGCATGGTCGCGGAGAGTTGTTCTGTGTTATCTGAAACACCTTCTTCCAGGAAAGTCAGTATAGATTCCCCAATTTGAAAAGAATCTCCCAGGGTCAACGTTTTAGAAACTACAAGCTCCCCGGCAAAAATGATTCCATTGGCGCTGTCAAGATCTTCAATAATCCAGGAACCCTTCTGGAAGCTAACTCTGGCGTGGGTGCGAGAGACGTTATAATCCACAAGGGTTATGTCATTTTCCGGATTACGGCCAATGCTCACAGAACCTTCCAAGGGATAGATACTTTTCTGTAAGTTGTTCCTTTTCAAAGCAAGATAAAATCTCTTCACTCTCTAACTCCATGGCACATCGATGTGAGAGACTAAACGAATCGTAGCCAGTGTCCAAGACCAGAGATGTGACTCCGAATAAGAAAAACAACCCTCAGGTATTATTGCAAGTTTCGAGCCCACCATTAGAATAGCCATGGTTAAAAGCTAGAGTGAAAATCACAAAATTGTGGCTGCACCCCTCTCACCCTTGTCTTCATGCTTGGAGGTCATTATGCTTATACTAGACTACTTAAGGTTGTTGAATGGAGGGAATCCTGGTACATTCCTTCGGATGGATTTCAATCAGAGTGAAAGGAAGTATTGATGTCTCAAGACAAATTTCATTCGACCCCTGAGCACCCAAACAGGAACACTACGATGTGAGGCCAGTGTAATTTACACTGGTGGGCGCACAGCTACGGCTGAAGGAAAGTTAGTTGACAAAGATGGCAAACTCTATGCACACGGTACCACCACCTGTATAATCTTTAGACCCTCAAAGGAGATGAGGAAAAAATAGTAATTTGGAGGTCCCCTTTCATGCAGAACAGGAAAGTACTGGTAGTGGACGATGAGATGGACATGCGGATCTTCATCACCACCCTCCTGGAGACAAGCGGCTACAAAGCAATTATCGCCAACAATGGGGAAGAGGGTATCCAGAAAGCCCGCAAACATAAACCGGCTGCTATCATTCTCGATGTCTTGATGCCGAAATCGGGTGGTATCCAAATGTATCGGGAGGTAAAAACAGACGAGAATCTAAAGAATATCCCGGTGATCATGATCTCGGCAATCGCCAAGAAAACATTTCTCCACTCCATGCAAATGCTCAATAGCTACCGGGGCCAAACCGTACCAGAGCCGGAGGCTTACATAGAGAAACCCCCAGAGTCTGAGGAATTGCTCGAGACGCTCAAGAAATGCATCGGCTCGGCACAGTAAGGAGCCGCGCCAGCTGACCAGGTTTGAGCGAGAACCGAAAAAAAGGGCGCCCTGAGGCGCCATGTATTACCTTTTCTTGTCGCTGATACGGTTGGTGTTTCTTTGTAGAAGTCTTCAGGACAAGGTAACGCTACAGTTGCCCCCTTTTGCCCTTGTCACGGATATCTATCTCAACCACTCCATCCCCTTCATGAAACGAGAATATCAGCTTCAAAATCAAGACCAGGGTAAGAACAATTGCGCTTACGCACAGGATACTAACTGTTGAAATCATCCCACACCTCCTGCCTTGGTAGGCTATGATCGTTCACCTATCTTGTTTGTGCATGAGTGGTGCCAACAAGTAATAAATATAAAAAGTGATTAAAAAACAAATAGTTATAGGTTTTTCCCTTAGAGAGTCATCTTGTCAATTCACCACATCTTGCCAGACGGCCAGTCCCAATGGGCCAAAAGATCAAATCCGAACCTCAGTCAAAATGGAGAGAAGATAGCGCCCCATCTTGACTAAGTCCGGATTATGGGATCTGGGTTTCTTTCTCTATCGGCCTTTTGAGATTTTCCGCCCTGGCCTCACGTCATCTGCTTATCGGGAGTTATGCACAATGTGCAGGAGGTTCTCTGCACCTGCCGCAGACAAGCCGAGACCACTCAACTCCGCCTGCAGTTGTGATAAGCTGCCGTGCCCACCAAGGTAGCCATTTACCCGAGCTGCAGCAGTTGAATTCACAAAATCTTCGTTAGCAGAGTAGATTGCTTTGAACTCTCTCATAAAATTTCGCTTGAGCTGCAATTGATACTTCTGGTGATACGGCTCGGCCAGATAAAACTCAGAGTAGGGTATGATCTCAGTATGGACCTTGCCATCTGTCCTGGCTGCAATACTCTCTCTACTTTCCATGGCCAACCTTTTTTGTTCTTCATCATGATAGAACACTGCCGCTTTGTATTGCCTCGACCAAGGACGCCGAGCAGGAGTATGGCTGCGCCAGAAAACATCCAAGAGCTCGCTGTATGTGATCCTGGCAGGATCATAGTCCATCTGGATCGTCTCGGTATGATCAACAAGATCGTGATAGGTGGGATTTTTTGTTGTACCACCTGCATAGCCAACCCGGGTTCGAATGACACCATCGATGCTCCCAAACTGAGCATCTGGACCCCAGAATCAGCCCAGGGCAAAGGTTGCCGTTTCCGTACTACCTGGCGCCTTGAGGTCTATTGGGGGAATAGCCACATCGTGGCTGGAATAACCTTTTGCCAGTTCCATATTGTTCCTCTCTTTCGCAGGTCGCCAGTCCTGATTTGAACTGTCGCAGCCATTAAGAATAGGGCCGCCGCCCAGAACCGTCACTACTACCAAGAATAATACCGTCCAAGGACGAACACGTCCAATTTTGTATTTTTTATTCGGCGCGACTTCCATTCTACTCGTTTTTGGTCGGCGCAAACTTGAGTGCCAGCGAATTAATGCAGTAGCGCAGCCCCGTGGGAGGTGGGCCATCATTGAAAACATGTCCAAGATGTCCGTCACACCGGTTGCACAACACCTCAGTCCTTCTCATGAAAAAGCTGTTATCCGCTTCTGTTCTGATATTGTTCTTGGAAATCGGCTCCCAAAAACTGGGCCAGCCCGTGCCGGAGTCAAACTTGGTATCCGAGCTGAATAAATGGTTATCACATCCTACACACTGATAGATACCTTTCCCTTTGAAGTTGTGGTATTCGCCACTAAACGCTGGTTCGGTACCTTTTCTCCTGGTAATCTTGAATTGCTCCGGGGTAAGCAGCCGACGCCATTCTTCATCACTTCTTACAACTTTATCAGTCACATCCAGCTCCTTCTTCTTGGTAGGCTCGGAGGAGTTTTTTGCCAGAGTAATTGGAAAATGTTCTCGGACAAAACCCCAGGCCCACACCGGGAATCCCAAAAGCAGAGCAAAGACGCCAAACTGCTTCAGGAAAAACCTGCGGCCAGACCGTCTATCTGAACCTGGTGATGGTGATTTCATGTCTGTCTCCTTTCCACCTTGGTGGATTATCGACTCGTGTTCTTTGTGAGTAAGATAATCATATGATAATCATTAGTAGGAAAAGAGTCCAAACCATTACATCCAAACGTGTTCATTGTGAGTTGTTAAAAAACTTTTGATCCTTGGAATCTGTCGGTTCATGGATTATAAACGAGACTGAGATCAATTCCGCCTCCAGCCTTTTTCTTGAAAAAATAGTGTGAGAATGTTGTAAAAGTCTGAACCATGGAGATATCCCTACAGAGATTGAAACGACCGCTGGCATGCCAAATCTAGCCACTGACAAAAAAGTCATATCCTGGGCCCTCTACGATTGGGCCAATTCCGCCTTTGCCACCACCGTAATGGCGGGCTTCTTTCCGATATTCTTCAAAGAGTACTGGAATGTGGGCGTAGAGGCCACTACCAGTACATTTCGCCTGGGACTAGCCAATTCCATAGCCAGCCTCATTGTTGTCGCCATGGCACCGCTGCTTGGAGCAATCGGCGATCAGGGCGGAGTAAAGAAAAAATTCCTCCTCTTTTTTGCCACCATGGGCGTTGTCATGACCGGCAGCCTTTTCTTCGTGGCCCGGGGAGCCTGGCACATTGCCGTTCTCATTTACATAGTGGGGATCATCGGCTTTTCCGCTAGCAATGTGTTCTATGATTCACTCCTGATAAGCGTCGCTCCCTCCGGCAAAGAAGATATGGTCTCAGCTCTGGGCTTTGGACTGGGTTATTTGGGTGGCGGGCTGTTGTTCGCTTTCAACGTCCTCATGACCCTGAAGCCCGCTTGGTTTGGCCTGCCCGATGCCGGTACGGCCGTGCGTATCTCTTTTATCAGCGTCGCTATCTGGTGGGCTATCTTCTCCTTGCCCATAATGATCTGGGTAAAGGAGCCACCGACCCATCGCAAGACAAGCGGCTGGAAGATGATCGGCAGTGGTTTGCTGCAGCTTAAAACAACCTTTACTGAGATTCGCCAACTGCGGGTAGTGTTCTTTTTTCTCATAGCTTATTGGCTCTACATAGATGGGGTTGACACCATCGTCAGAATGGCGGTGGACTACGGCATGTCCCTGGGCTTTCCTGCCGACAGCCTCATCGTGGCTTTGCTCATCGTTCAATTTGTGGGCTTTCCTGCCGCCATCCTTTTCGGCAAACTCGGCGAGAAGTTGGGCACCAAAACTTCCATTTTACTGGGCATTGGAGTTTACATAGGGGTCACCGTATGGGGCAGATTCATGGACAGTCCAGGCGAGTTTTACGTACTGGCGGTGGCCATCGGTCTGGTTCAGGGCGGGGTACAGTCCTTGAGCCGCGCTTTTTACTCTCGCATCATCCCCGCCAATAGGGCGGCTGAGTTTTTCGGATTCTATAATATGCTGGGTAAATTTGCCGCTGTGATCGGTCCTGTACTTATGGGTTTAGTGGGTGTTCTCACCGGCAATCCGCGTCATGCTATCCTCTCAATTTCAATACTATTTATAGGTGGGGGAATCATTCTGTACTTTGTGGACGAAAAGGAAGGTGCGCGAATTGCCCGGGAACTGGAGCAGAAAAACGGGATGGGATGAATAGGGGTAAGTAAAGAATCCGGGCCCTGAGGACCCGGCTTTGAGCGTCTTTCCTTGTCTTTTCCCTGACACCTGACACCTGAAACCTTAATACTTCAGTCCTCCAAAACAGCTCGCAATCTTTACCGGCAAAGCCATTCAACTCTGACCCCAGCAAGGCTGGATCTTGGAGTTGCCCTCCGCGCTTTGCGCCTTATACTTTGAACTCCCCCACCGAATATACTTCAAATTCATGTTCAACTATTCTTTTGACCATCTCAAAAAAGTCAATACCCACAGGGTCGGTTAACCGGATCCTGTTGTCAGCCCCTGGCCAGGCCGAAGGTACACAGGCCGCATCGCTCTTGTCGATGAGCTCTTCTGGGGCCAAGAAATAAAGACCCAACTCGTATTCGAAAAGAGAAACCCGCACCAAGAATCGTTCGTCAGCGGAGACAAAACTAAAAAGGTCACCCCTATACATACTTGAAAAATCAACCGCTTCCGGTTCCAGCAGATAGAAAAGACGATACATTCCTCTCGGGGTATCCTCGGCTTTGTAACTGCCACAGTCGTGGTAATCGCCCTCAGTAGAGGTGGCGAGCTTGACGCATTTTCGAAATAGTCCTTCGATACCCTCGGCATCATCCTTTTCCCAATGTTTGTCCCAATCAAAGCTTGGCGACAGCATCTCGAGCAGTTCTTGAATCTCCCCCTTCACTTCATACTCCTTATAATCCTAGCCTTTCCATTATTCGGTTGGCAGCCTCTACCCCAGTATTAAAACTTATTTCCAGACTGGACTTGTACAGGCCGTCGCCGGCGAAAAGCAGATTGCCTCGGAGTTCTCTCAGCATCTTCCTCAACTCATGCTGCTGACGCACCGAGCCGGGCATCAACTGCACCGCCCCGTGTGGCCAGCGATAAACTTTTGAAAAAATCAGTTTGTCTGCAAAACCATGATAGCGCTTGTCCACATCCCCGAGCACAGCCTCCGTAATCTTACCGTCAGGTTCAGCAAACAACATGCGACTGGCTGACTCGCAGAGAATAGCTGTTACCAGGCTCTTGCCCTTGGGAGTTCGGTGGGGGCTCTTGTGGTGGTCAAATATAACGGTGGCTATAACCCCATCGTCCTTACGGAGCAGGTTATTGATCATTGAGGTGGCCGGGTACTCCCTGTCAACCGCCAGCGCTGTAACAATGCTCGGCGCGTAGCGAACACTTCGAAAACCGTCTGCCAAATCCTCCGGTAGGCCATCAACTATGTTTATCACCAGAGGCAAAGGCACGGCCAAAATCACGCCCTCCGCAAGATACGACCTGGGGTTTTCTCCTCCAACGTGAATTTCATAAAGACCTTCCCGGGAAGCTGGTGCAATCTTGACCACCGGTGAATTCAGCCTGACATCGAGTTCTCTCATCAGTTGCTCTGGCACCACACCCATGCCTTCGGTAAAGGCGAAAATCTTGAATGTGGTCAAGTTCTTGATGGTAGCCAGAAAAGCTAATTTCGAATTCTGCTCTGGGACCCCCAAAAAGACTTCACTGAAGATGGGGTAAGCAATTTTCTCCAGAATTTCCTCATCGTAGCTTTCCAGCAGATATTCCGCCGCAGATTGTCTTTCCAAATCGAAGGTCTTACTTGTGGGGCGGCCCATATCCAGGGCTTTTCCCAAGGATTGAGCGTACAGAAACAGTTTGATCATGTCCCTTTTGTTTCTGCCTGTAAGGAGTTTGTATGTCAAAAAATCCATCGGCGATCCGATTTTGATCTGATACTCCCTGCCGCCGCTGAAGGTCGAAGTAGTTCCGGAGGTTGGCACCAGATGGTCTTTGAAACCGAGATCTTGGATGAAACTGCGAAGATTCCTGTGAGCGTCCGGGAAGGTATAGGCACCCTTGTCGATGATAAATCCTTCGCATTCTTCAGAGCTCATTCTCCCGCCGACGAATGAAAGCGCCTCAAGAATGATGGAGTCGCAGCCGGCCTTTTTCAATTGGTAGCCCGCCGCCAGACCCGCTATCCCTGCCCCGATGATTACTACATTGGTGTCCATTTTCCAATAAAATGAATGGGGTCAAACCCTGACCTCATGCTCGCCTTCTCTGATAGTAGTCAAGGTTTGACCCCATTTTCTCCTAGGTGTCTCTATTGCATACTCCGGATTCTCACTTCTATCTCATCGTAGTCTTGAAGTAACTTCACCAGCTGGGAGGTGTCATTCTTACCGTAGTGGTAAAATTTGAAATCTGGCCCCTCAGTACTAAAGCTCGACATATTCACCTGGCTCGAGTACTGTCACCTGGGTCAAGGTCTCTTGTTCCACCCGATCTTTCCAAGCCGCAGGATCCTGTTTGATCATGTCAAAGGTGTCATAGTGGATGGGAAGCACTTTTTTGGGTTCGATTAGCTTCACCGCCCTGAGGCCATCTTCCGGACCCATGGTGAAATTGTCTCCGATGGGCAATATGGCCAGGTCAATTCCCTCTTCCCCAATCAACTTCATATCGTAAAAAAGGCCGGTATCACAGGCATGATATATCTTCTTCCCCTGCACATAGAACAGAAAACCACATGGATTGCCACCGTATGAACCATCCGGAAGGGCTGAACCGTGCTGGGCAATCGTCAGTTTGACCCGTCCCCACGGATAGTCGAATCCGCCTCCGATGTGCTGTGGATGACCGTTTTCTACCCCCTGGTTCAGTAGCCAATTGTGTATTTCGAAGTTGGAAATCACAGTGGCACCAGTCCGCTTGGCAATATCTACGGTATCCCCCACGTGATCACCGTGGCCATGCGAGACCAAGATATAGTCGGCCGGGATTTCATCTGGCCTGACTGGTGCCAGAGGATTGCCGCTAATAAACGGATCAATCAGTAAATGAGTACCTTCCGTTTCAATCAAAACACAGGCGTGGCTGTACCATGTTACTTTAACGCTCATTTGATCCTCCTTTTTCTCAACGTGGGGTCTGAGCTTCATTTCTAAGTTCATTGGAGCCTGCAAATAAACTTCGACCCCATCTCATTTAAAATTGATCCGTTCTTAGCATGACCAGGGTGCACGCTCTGAGCACGGGTATGTTGTTGGCACTCAACTGCTCCTCGATTTCGTCTGATTCTGTCCCCGGATTCATAATTACCCTCTCCGGTTTTAAATCTATCATGTCCTTGAGCAGCGCCATACCTCTCTCTGGACCAACATACAGGCTAAGGGTGTTCACTGTACCATTTATCTGACTCAGGGCCGTTACCGTAGGAACCCCTGCAATTTTTTTTAGCAAGGGATGAACGGGAATGACTCGATGCCCATGCTCCACGAGAGCCCGTACTGCCTGGTTGGAGTACCGCTCTGGTTTGGGACTGGCTCCCAGTACAACAACAGTTTCGTTCGCGGGCATGATTTTGGCGCTGCGCTGCTTAGTTTACACGGATTAGATATGCTGATTAGAAAGAACTATCTATTCTTACCTCAGAAGGCTCAATTTTTCAAAACAAAAGATCTGCCACTTTGTATCATTCCATGGTATGGAAGTTGCTTTTAATACGGACCGGGACATGAAAATGGCGAGTGGACCAACCTTGCAAAGAGAGCAGTCCGCTGTTCCATAGCCATTCCCTCTCATTGAGGTCTAAGCTGAGCCTCGAAAACATACGGTACGATTTTGGATACGGAAAAGGTCACTTAAAGTGATTCGTTCTTATTTGCCATCTTTTGGTAGTGGGCGACTACAGGTTTTTCTTCTTGGAGTGGTAGCCCTTTTATTGGCCCTCAATCTTGTGGTTATGAGCCTTAGATCCTCTATCTCCACCGCCGAAGAGCCCACTGCCCCTGAAGTTCTGCCTGACTTTCACCTCCCGGGTTCGATCAGCCTGTGTGATGAATCCATACCTCTCGAGAACCAGCGTGTCTTGGAGATGCTGGATCGAGAATTCACTATTGCTGTCTGGGATCGGGCCCAGGTTTTTCTGTGGCTCAAGAGAGCTGGGCGCTATTTTCCCTACATTGAAGAGAAACTCTATGAAGCTGGAATGCCAGATGACCTCAAATACATGGCTGTAGCGGAGAGCGCCCTTATTACCGATATTAAATCCAGGAAGAGAGCGGTCGGAC